>NZ_NPJM01000030.1:0-1029 GCF_002251455.1 Prevotella sp. P4-51 | reverse complement strand
AACGTGAGTTCGACGTAAGAGTTATGCAATTAGTTTGCTTTTGTCAATGATTTCAATATTCATTGACGGCTTTTTGGGCAGTAGATTGTATGCAATGAGGCCTGCAAAGAGATTGGTTGCAAAGTTGTCAACAGAGCGGTGCCTGGTATGTTCTATCTGGCAGATGTTCTTGAGTTCGTCGTTGACAGTCTCGATGACCGACCTTTTCCTGAGGAGGATTTTGTCATAGAGATTCATCAGCGAGTTCTTCATGTTCCTTTTCAGCTTTGTCACCAGGTGTATGTCGTCAACGAAGAGCATCTCGAAGAGGTCCTGGCTGATATACCCCCTGTCGGCGAAGAGTTTCCCGAAGAGTCTCTCGGTAAACGCCCTGTTCTTCAGCGGTTCCCTGTCGTCGACGTTTCCCGGCGTTAGCTGCCACTGGATGATCTCCCCCTTGTCGTTAATGACCAGATGCAGCTTGAATCCATAGAACCAGCCCATCGTGCACTTTCCCTTGGCGGCCCATCCCTTCATGGTCTTGTGCTGCTTCTCCCGCTTGATGTGGCAGGACACCAGGGGCGTGGAGTCGATGATCGATATGCCCGTGCACTTGCCCAGGGCGCAGGTCTGGAGGAACAGCAACAGGTGAAGCCCCACCTGAGCCTGACGCTCCACGAAGCGGTTGTAGGATACGGGATTGGGGAAATCCTTGCGCATGTGCTGGCAGACATAGCCCAGGTAGAATGACTTCAGGTCACGGAAACGGTGGGTATGGAACAGTATGAGGATCGTCATAATCTCACTGTCGGACATGCGGCTGGGACGGTTGCGATGACGCTTTCCAGGCACCTGAATGGTATGTTTTTTCAACTCCGGAGCAAAAAATTTGCAGAATTCGTCGAGAATACAGAAAATTTCTATTAAATTTGCAGTCGTCATGGGAATGGGTATTTGTTCGTAACTCTTTGATTATCACCTATAAAGTTACTAAAAATATTCCATTCCCACAACTTTTTTAACACTTTTCTTACGTCGAACTCACGTTAA
>NZ_NPJM01000003.1:0-571 GCF_002251455.1 Prevotella sp. P4-51 | reverse complement strand
CGTGAGATCTTTCTTGTAAAAAAAGAAAAACATGGATAGTAATAACTCTTGTAATAGCATCTATATTGTCACCAATTGGTGCTTTGGTTCAAGCCAGAAGAGGTGCTATGGTATCTGCAGTCTTAAATTTTTGTGTTTTTTATTTAATGTTCAGACATGCATATACAGAAGTAATAAATAGAAGAATAAAAAGAATTCTAATAATTGTGAGTTCATTGATTGTCGTTGGTATGACTTTGATAACAATATCTCGTTTTACAAAATCATATATGGATGATGATTATGCAACTAATTCTGCTTTATACTATGTAGGTCAACCTATGCTTTATATAGATGACGCTGTGATGGATCCTGGTGGTCATAGATGGGGAGATAGAACCGTTCCTTTATTTAAGAGCTTATTTACAACAGGCGCTTATACTTATTCTCAGCGTGTAGATGTATATAAGAATTTAAATGTTGATGAAACAGTGTTTACTACTTTTTGGGGGGAATTTGTATTAGATTTTGGTGTTATTCTTGGTATCTTGTTGTGGCTTTTATTGATTCTATGGTTATATCTATTGGGCCC
>NZ_NPJM01000029.1:0-1786 GCF_002251455.1 Prevotella sp. P4-51 | reverse complement strand
TGACTTACCCTAAAAAAACTTGACACTTTTGGATGCCTAAAACAAAAGTGTATGAGAACAAAAGTAAAACGTGAAAGAGATCGTGTCCTAAATGAAGCGACAGGTCAGTATGAATGGGTATGGGTAGAATCCACTCGCTACATTCATGATGAAGAAGATCGAGTACTTGCTGCACTTGATTTCCTTAAAGGCGAGAATACGCCTGAGGAATTAGTTGAGAAACATCATATTTCCAACATTCAGGTGCTGTTTTCTTGGGTAGGTCGTTATCTTTCTGAAAATCGTTTAGTATCTTTGCAGGAGAACAACGATGACACTATGGCAAACAAAAGTAAAGACGAGCAGATCAGAGAATTGAAAGCAGAGCTCAAGAAAGCAAGAAAAGAGGCAGAACTAGAGAAACTACGTGCCCATGCCTACGACACAATGATTAACCTTGCAGAAGAACGATTCAATATTCCAATAAGAAAAAAATCTGGCACCAAACAGTAAGTCTGCTCCGCGAAGAGTCTTCACCAGCATCGATGAATACCCTTTGCAGGCTGTTTGGTTATAGCAGACAGTCGTTCTACAACCGTGAAGATCCAGACAATGACTTTGTCGATAATGCCTTAGAAACCATGATCGTGGAGAAGGCCAGAGAATACCGTAAGGATAACCCTGGACTTGGTTGTGCCAAACTATACCTCATCGTCAAACGCTTGTTTGAATCCACTGATCGTATGCCTGGACGAGATGCGTTCATAGAATTGCTCCGTGCCAATGGATTGATGGTGCAGTTGAAAAGACGTCGTCACTACAAGACAACTGACTCCAGTCATCATTACCACAAGTATGACAACTTGATAAAGGATGTGGTTCCCATGCGACCTAACGAAATATGGGTCAGTGACATAACGTACATAGAAACAACTGAGGGTGTGTGTTACTTGTCGCTTATCACGGATGCCTATTCTCATAAGATTGTGGGATGGGCAGTAGGACCGACCTTGGAAACCATATACCCATTGGAGGCACTGCGTATGGCACTGGCAACAATTGACGATGAAACAGCATCCCGTCTCATCCATCATTCTGATAGAGGAAGCCAGTACTGTAGTGCTGCATACGTTAAGGAGCTAAAGGCACATAATATAATGATAAGCATGACCCAAAGCGGTGATCCTCTCGAAAATGCCATTGCAGAACGCGCCAATGGCATCATCAAAACAGAATGGCTCTACAAGATGAGCATACCGTCAATAGAGAATTGTAAGGAAGAACTGACTCGTATCATACGTTTCTATAATACAGAACGTCCGCATATGAGCATTGGATACAAGACTCCCGAAACGGTACATACAGAAGTTGGAGAACAAAAAAGGTGTTGGTGCAATCCATGGAACAGACCTGCTACCACAGGCAGCTGATAGGTTTTTCTTAGCCATACAGCATCTCCTAAAATAATGGGCGCTGCCCCGAAAGACAACGCCCATACCACTATTTCAGTGTGATGCAGAAACCTATTGCTGGCGAGTTGCTCCTCAGCAGAGCTCGCTTCCTCTTCGGCTTCTGACAGCAAAATTACGAAATATTTTTATTTCTTGCACTAATCAAAGGAATAATCATTAACTTTGCAATTGGAATGCGAGAAGGTAGTAAAGCAAATCAGTTTACTGATGAAATCTTGTAAAACAAATCAGTTCAACTAACAGAACTTGTAAAGTAAAACAGAGAACTGAATAAAAGTAGTAAACCTAATTAGTTAATCGCATCCAATTCTGTCAACTAATTTTAGGAATAGTCA
>NZ_NPJM01000028.1:0-13485 GCF_002251455.1 Prevotella sp. P4-51 | reverse complement strand
TCATAAATACTGTCTTTAGATTGGTTCTCAGTATGATACATATTAACATGTGCATCTAAATCAGCGCTTAATGCGGTTCCGGTGCATAGTAATGGCGTCTTTTGGCATAAAATGATTTAATATATCGCAAATAATCGCTGTTTTTCATAGGTTTTGCGCTGATTTTTGGCGGTGCATAAATATGCGTTAGGTTTGTAGTTGTGAATGTTTTACATATTAATATTCATATCTAAATCACCCGTGATATTCATTGCGATAAATATCATAATATTCAAATGTATATTCATTAACTTCTGCTGTTTAGTTTATGTTTTTAGATTTACAAACTAATATGATAATAAAAGTTAAGACAGCCTTTGCGACCACCCTGATGACCGAAAAAATCAAATAAATCGCATATTTCGAGCCATTGTCCAGCTCGTTTGCAAATATGCGAGTATTTTTGAGGGTATTTTTGCCTAAATAGATAATTTTCAGCCGTTTAAGGCTAAAAAATAGTGGTTCAAAAACTTGCGAAAAACGGCCCAGAAAAGTCCAAAAACCGCGTTTTCAGGGCGAAATAGTGGCAAAAACGGTCAAAAAAGGCATCAAAAAGGGGGCCGAAGCCCCATTTTTGATGCTATAATGATGGTATGAAAAAACGGAAATCAGTGCATTATGAAGAACAGAAGTTCTTTGGCCAAATCGGAAGCCGTAGCCGAAACATTGCCCAAACCTTTGCTCCTTGCATCGACACTTTTTATCATGTGGATAATCTGCATTACCTTCATCGCATTGTAATTGCGCATGCCAGAGATGTACTCTTTTGCCGCCCAAGGAGACTTCAATCCCAAGAACGACGCCACCGAATTTTCATTGGTTCGCTCGGGAGCATAGAAGGCAATCATCAGATTTTGGAAATAATTGAAGAGCAGAGGCACGACTGCATACAGCGAACCAGCCTTGGGATTATTGTCAAAATAATTCATAATCTGGTTGGCCTTGAAAACATCCTTGGCGACCACCGCATTTTTCAATTCGAAGATGTTGAAATCTTTGCTGATGCCAATTTGTTCCTCCACCACTTCCGGAGTAATCTGCCGGTTGTCCTCGGGAAGAGAGATGAGTACCTTGTCTACCTCTGAGGTGAGGCGTGCCAAATCGGAGCCCACATGGTCGGCTATCATCGCAGCCGCTTTGTGGTCGATGACCGCCTTCTGCATTTTGACATATCCTTCGACAAATGCCGGCAACTCGTAGTCGCGTTTCTTTTTGCTCTCAAAGACCACACCCTTGGCTTTGGCCTTGGCGACCACTCCCCTGTCGGCTTTGCCACCCTTGTAGCAAAGCACCAGGACGGTCGAAGGCACCGGGGCTGCAAGATACTTCTCCAGTCCGTCGCCACTCTTCATGCCCTGCGCTTCCTTGATGATGACCACGCGACGCGAAGCCATCAGCGGAAATTCGCGGGCCAAGTCGACCACCTGCGGAGCGGTGATATCCGAGCCGAACGCCACCACCTGATTGAAGTCTTTCTCTTCGGGCTGCAGCGCATGTTCCTCGATATACGCCGAGATTTTGTCTATAAAATAGGGTTCATCCCCCATCAAGAGATAGACAGGCGCGAAATTCTGCGCCACCAGGTCGCGCATCACAGCTTCATAAGTGATTCCTGTTTCTTTTACTGCCATAATCGGTTGTTTCTGACCCCACAAGGCGCATGGCAGCACCCGGCAGCGTCGTTAATGATTGTGCTATCGTAGAGCCCAGCTTTTCGGCTTTCTTGTCCAGCAGTCGTCGCCCCGAAAATAAATCAACCGATTTGTTTGTTATTTCCACAGGTTTACACTACCTTTGTATGAAAGCGCGAGCCCTCTCATTCACCTACAAAGGTAATGTAAATCGGGCGCAATACAAAACAAATTGTTTTTTTTCCCCGTTTACCACTCTACAAACCATTAAAAAATCAGAGAATATGCAATTAAATCTGCCCCCTTTTGATGTACGCATGGGAGGAACGCCCACCCAGCCCACCATCTTTGACATTCTGCGCCGCAAATATGTAGCGCTCACTCCCGAAGAGTGGGTACGGCAGCACTTTATACATTATTTAATAGAGTCCAAGGGCTACCCTGCCTCGCTGCTTGCCAACGAGGTCAAGCTGAAGATTGGCTCCAAGACGCTGCGGGCCGACAGCGTGCTCTACTCCACCCAACTCAGCCCACGCATGATTGTCGAGTACAAAGCCCCGCACATCAAGATAACCCAGCAGACCTTTGACCAGATCTTTGCCTACAACCTGTTGCTCAAAGCCGACTATCTGGTGGTGAGCAACGGCCTCTCCCATTACTGCTGCAAACTGGATGCAGACAGCCAGAAGTACGTCTTCTTTGAAGACATTCCCAATTATGAAAATTTATGACAAAACGGCAAGAAAACAGCGGTAATTTTTCTTGACAGTTTTTATCTCCATTACCGCGCCAACCAAGCCCCAAAAACGCGTAATGACATTGCCCAAGTCGGAGGACTAAGACAGCGTCGCCGTGATGGTCATGGCCGACGCGCATCGAAAGGCACGTGAGTCCGCATCGGACAAGACGCGCATCCGTGCCGTCCGACACGAGCCGGCAGCTATCATCCCAGCGCCACAGAGTATCATCTCCATACCCACCAAACTGACCTCCAACATCACTGCATAGCATCTCCCGCAGCGCAGAGGTCATCTCCAGCAACGCAAAGGTCATCTCCAGCAGCACAAAGGTCATCTCCAGCAGCACAAAGGTCATCCCCTGCAGCGCAGAGGTGGAATACGCCCGTACAGCCACATTGGTGCCCGAGTTAGAGCGTAAGATTTCTGTCAAGGAGAACGACATCGCCTTCTTGGCTGGCGAATATCCGCAGGTAATACACCGCTCCATTCTTCCCGAAGAAGTGAAGTTGCCCGAGTCACTGCCAGTGGGTCTCCCCTCCACTCTGCTGGAACGGCGCCCCGATGTGCGTGAAGCCGAGCAACGCCTGATTGCCAGTAACGCTGCCGTGGGTATGGCATTTACCAACCTCTTTCCACGCATCACCCTCACAGCCAATTACGGTTTGGAGAGCAAACAAATGTCAGACTTCTTCAAGTCGCCCATTCACTACCTTGGCGCCAACCTGCTGGGTCCGCTTTTCGCTATGGGCAAGAACCGCGCCATGCTGAAAGCGCAGAAAGCAGCCTACGAGCAGGCCTGCTATGGATACGAAAAGGCTGTGCTCAGTGCTTTCAAGGATGCCCGCAACGCCATCGTTGAGTTCAATAAAATCAAGGAAATCTACGAGTCGCGCCGCGAGCTGGAACGCTCCTCAAAGGCTACTATGGAACTGGCGCAGTTGCAGTACATCAACGGTGTCATTGGCTACTTGGATGTGCTCGACGCCCAGCGTAGTTACTTCGATGCCCAGATAGGACTGAGCAATGCCATCCGCGACAAGCAAATCACCATGGTCAAGATGTATAAGGCACTGGGTGGTGGATGGTAGTTTAGGGAAATCATCAAAACTCCAAATATCTTCAAAGCCGTTTCAGCTATCAGTCTGAAACGGCTTTGATATTTCATCAGGTATGCCCATCACTATTGCTGTCTGCTAAAGAATTGGGCTTACCCAGGTTTTTTCCCGTCAGACAATGCTGCTGAGCGTACAAAAAATCCCTATCTGCTGCTTGCAGATAGGGATTGTTATGGTTATGAATGACGACAGGAGATTACTCTGCATCCTCAGTCTTCTTCTTACGGGTAGCGCGCTTCTTGGGCTTTTCCTCCACATCCTTCTTGATGCCTGCGAGTTCGCTGTCAATCATGATACGACCGCAATATTCGCATACGATAATCTTCTTGTGCATCTTGATATCTATCTGGCGCTGTGGTGGAATCTTGTTGTTGCAACCGCCACAGGCATCACGCTGCTCTACGGTGATACCAAGACCGTTACGGGCACTCTTGCGGATGCGCTTGAAACTTGCCAGCAGACGGGGCTCAATCTTAGCCTCGAGCTCGCGGGCTCTGGCCTTGAGTTTCTCCTCGTCGTCGCGAGTTTCCTGCATGATTTCGTCGAGCTCGCCACGCTTTTCAGCCAATGCATCAGTGCGGTCGGCGATGATTTCCTTGGTCTGCTCGAGTTCCTTCTTCTTCTCGTCGATGCGAATGATGGCATCCTTTATCTTCTTGTTACAGAGTTCCACCTCGAGCGACTGGAATTCAATTTCCTTGGTCAGCGTGTCATACTCACGGTTGTTCTTCACGTCGTTGAGCTGCTCCTTGTATCTTTCGATACCTGCCTGTGCCTTGGCTATTTCGCCCTTCTTGGCAGTCACGGCACTCTGGAACTCATTGATGTCGCCTTCGATTTTCTCCACACGGGTCTTGAGACCTTCGAGTTCGTCGGCCAAGTCCTGTACTTCCAGAGGCAACTCACCGCGCAATGCGCGCTTCTCGTCGATAGCCGACAGAGTAACCTGCAGCTGATAGAGCGCCTGCAGCTTCTCTTCTACGGTCAATTCAGTAGGTGATTTTTTTACCATAATCGTATTAAAAATAAATGATGGGATTGGTGTCGATGGCCGAAATTTCGCATTTCACACCCTCACACTGCTCCTCTATGATTGTTTTGAATATTTCTGTCGTAAACTGTTCGCTCTGATAGTGCCCTATGACGGCAATCTGTATCTCCTGCTCGTGGCCGAAATACTGGTGATAGCTCATCTCGCCTGTGACAAAGGCGTCGGCACCGCGGGCTATGGCCTCGTCGAGCATGAATGCGCCGGCACCGCCACACAGCGCGACCTTGCGTATGGGCCTGCGCAGCAACTGGTTGGCCATGACACACTCTACGCCGAATGTCTGCTTGAGCATCTGGATGAAATCGTCGGCAGCCATAGGCTCATCCCACTCGCCCATCACGCCCTCGCCACCTGCCACCATGGCGTCGGCATCTGCCGATGCGCCATGAGCCTCGGCCTGGCGGGTCTTGCCGATGAAACCTACGTGGCTGAGCCCCATCTTCTCGGCAATCTTGAAGTTGACTCCACCCTGTGCGGCATCCATATTGGTGTGCATCGACACGATGACAATGTGATTGACAATAGCCTTAGCCACAACGCGTTGCACCATATCTTCGCCCGCTATACGCCGCAGCCGACGGAAGATGAGCGGATGATGCGACACGATGAGGTTGCAGCCCTTGCGGATGGCCTCATCCACGGTCTCTTCGGTCACGTCAAGACACAATAAAGCCCCTGAAATCTCCGCTTCTGTCAATCCTATTTGCAAGCCGGCATTGTCATAGTCTTCCTGCAAAGGCAGAGGCGCGAATCGTTCAAGGGCATTAACCACTTCTATAATTTTCACGCTAAATCGTAATATTTAGAGTACAAAGTTAGTGATTTCTTATGGAATAAAGCGCTTTTCCATAGCGCTTTAACTATTTATAACTATTTTTCCTGCCCTCTGCCACCTTGATGAGCATCAGTCCGATGCCAGTCCACACCAGTTCGCGCAGACGCACCAGCAGCGCCACAAAGATGGCGGCATTGGCGGTCATGCCCAGACCTGTGGTCGAGAGCAGGAATCCTCCCTCGCGTCCACCAAGCTGCAAGGGCATGAAAAAGAGCAGATTGGCAAGCAGCGAGGTAAATGCCAGTATCAGGATGCAGGCTCCATAACTCACCGACGGCGTGAGGACGAGCAGGATGAAGTAGATTTCGAGCGCAGAAAGTATGCGGCAAGCCAGCTCAAGGCTTACCGCCAGTATGAATGACGCCGGACGCTGGCCGTGGAGAGCCGTTATCTGCATGTCGATGGCGTCGAGCTGGGTCTTGTGGGTCTCGACAAACCGCCCTACCCTCGACTTGAGCAGCGGTATGTGACGCAGGAGCGCCATCAGCCTGTTGGCCAGTCCACGGCGATAACCGCTGAGAAAGAACCAGATGCCCAGTCCGCATCCCGCAGTGACCGCCGCCAGCATGATGGCCATGGGCAGGTCTACGGGGTAAAGGGCTACAAAGAGCACCACCGACAGCAGCCAGAAGCAGAGATGGCTGAAGATGTGGGTCATGGCGTAGAGTATCACCGACGACGAGGCGCGCTCTGTGCCTATCCTCGGTGCCAGTTCCATGATGCGATAGGGCTCGCCACCCATCAGTCCGCCAGGCGTAGCGTAGTTGAGGGCAAATCCAGACACGGTGAGCTTGTAGAGCCAGGCAAACTTGACATTGCGGCTGTCGCCCTGCTGACTACGGATGATGGTAAGCCAAGAGGCGGTATTAAGCAGATACAGCAACGCCCATAATACCAAAATCACTGGAAACCAGTAGCCTGCCCGCTGCAGTCCGCGCCACACTTCGGCAAAGTCCAACTGTGACACCATCACGGCCAGCACCACCAGTCCAAAGACCAGGAAGGCGTTCTTGTATCTGCTCTTCATCTTCTACTTGTCAGCGCCGCTGTTCTCGTGCTTCTTGGGAATGGCAAATCTTACCTTCTCGCTCTCATCACGCTTCTCGTGATAGAGCTTAGGGAGCGGATTGGCAAGCGGCTCGTCGTACATGGCGCGGTTGCGATAGGTATCGATGGCCAGATAGATAGCCTGGCGCAGAGCGGTTTCATCGGCCTCGTTCTTGCCTGCGATGTCGAACGACGCATCCTGCAAGGGCTGCACACACACCAGTGGCAAGCCGGAAGCTATCTCTACCCCACCTTCGGGCGTCTGTGCCAGGAATGGCGCCATACCCTGGTCGTGATACATGGCCAGGATGCCGTCGAAGTAGTCGTACATGCTGTTGCTGAAGAAGTGGTTGGCGGTATAGGGTCCAAAGGCATTGACCTTCTGCTCAGCCAGCACCTCGATGACAGGCTTGATGGTCTCCTTCTCTTCGGTACCGGGCTCGGGATTGAGGGCCAGCACTGCCACACGTGGATTGGAGATGCGATAATCGCGCTTCAGCGTCTGGGCAAAGTTCTTGATAGTCTCTGTCAGCGTCTCGCGGGTTATGGCGTTGGCTATGTCCTTGACAGCCACATTGTCGGTCATGAGTCCGATGCGCATACGGTCGTTGACGAGTATGTTCATCGCCTGGGCATGCTCGGCGAAACACTCGGCTACGTAGTGCATCTGTCCGCGGAAGTCCAACCCGGCGCGCTTCATGCTCTCAGCGCTCACGGGGGCTGTCACCAGCACGTCGAAGAGGTGGTCGTTATAGTCTACCATCGCCTTGTCGAGCGCCATCAGCGCAGCATGGCCCGCCTCTTCGCTCGGTGTACCCAGCTCGACCTTGATTTCATCGTTGGTCACTGCCACCAGGTTTACCCTGCCGTCCTTGGCTTCACTGGCATGGCTTATCACGGCATAGCCCGTGGGCTCCAGGCCGAGGGCCTTGCGGTGGAAGGCGGCTGCCTTGGGCGACCCATAGATGATGGGGGTGCAGAGCTCGAGCATCTCTGGCTCTGCAAATGTTCTAAAAATAAGTTCGTATCCGATACCGTTGGTATCGCCGTGGGTGATGGCCACACGGATTCGTCTGTTGTCGTTCATATATATAATATTAATATGTGTCTACTCGTGCCTTATCTCTTCTATCTTCTTCGAGGTGCTCAGCAGTCCGCAGGCGGCATAGATGTCCTGTCCGCGGCTGGCACGGATGGTGGTAAATACGCCGTGACCGGTAAGATAGTCTCTGAACGCCTCCATGCGCGAGTCGTCGACTCCCCGCAGGTTGACCTCGGGTATCTGGTGGAAGCGGATAAGGTTGATGCGGCAGTCGAGCCCCTTGAGCAGCGTGATAATCTGCTGGGCATGCTCGATGCTGTCGTTGACTCCGTCGAAGACGATATACTCGAACGAGAGGCGGCGCTGATGGGAGAAGTCGTAGTTGCGCAGCAGCTCAACGACCTCTTCGATGCCCATACCCCGCTCGGCAGGCATCAGCTGGCTGCGCAACTCGTGGGTAGGCGCATGCAGGCTTATCGCCACATGGCAGTCGCTCTCCTCGATGAAGCGCTTCAGCTTGTTGCGCACTCCCACCGAAGACACCGTGATGCGCTTGGGGCTCCAGGCATAACCGTAGTCGGCGGTGAGCACCTGGGTGGCTCTCAGCACATTGTCGAGATTGTCCATCGGTTCGCCCTGGCCCATAAACACGATGTTGGTCAGCGTGTCGTGCTCGGGCAGCGAGTATATCTGGTTGAGTATATCGGTGGCAGTAAGGCTTCCCTCGAAGCCCTGCTTGCCCGTCTGGCAGAACAGGCAGTTCATCTTGCATCCCACCTGTGACGACACGCAGAGCGTAGCGCGGTCGTGTTCGGGAATATATACCGTCTCCACAAACTTGCCTTCGGCTGTGGGGAAGAGATACTTGACTGTGCCGTCGACCGAGCGCTGCTCGTCGATGGGCGCACGGGCTCCTATCTCGTAGGCCTCGGCCAGCTTCTGTCTGTTGGCCTTGGATATATCTGTCATCTCGTCTATGCTTTTCACCTGACGCTGATAGAGCCACTTGGCCATCTGTCCGCCGGCAAAAGCAGGCATCCCCAATGCTCGAGCCACTTCCTTGAGCTCCAAGAGGGTCATGCCGAGAAGAGGTGTCTTGGTCTTTTCCATATCTGTAATTAATTAATGATGCAAAGTTACTACAAACCAAAGAGAAAACAAAGCAAGCGCGCTGTTTTTTATCGTCGCTGGCGCCAACGTGATGACTTTGGGGCTGGCGCCAGAGGCAAGGGTCTCACTATCTCGTGCGTTTGCCATAGCTGCAGGACACCGCCCTGCTGCCACGACAAAGGGCGTGCCGCAGACAGATGACTCTCTGTCGCCGGCACGCCCTTGACGCTATCGGTAGTGACGAATGGTTATTCGCCGTAGATTTCCTTGAGTTTGTTCAGCAGTTCCTTGCCACGCAGGTCGGAAGCCACAATCTTGCCCTGGGGGTCAACGAGCACATTGCTCGGAATGGAGCTTACACCATAGACCTCGTTGGCAGCACACTTCCAGCCCTTGAGGTCTGACATCTGAGGCCAAGCCATACCCAACTGCTTGACGCCGTCCTTCCAACGGTCGAGCTTGTCGTCGAACGAAACTCCTACGACATTGAAGCCCTTGCTGGCATGGTAGCGATTGTAAGCCTCTACCACGGTAGGCATCTCGCGGCGGCATGGACCACACCATGATGCCCAGAAGTCTACCAGTACATACTGGCCCTGACCAACCCACTGGCTCAGTTTGACAGTCTTGCCGTCCATATCCTGCATGGTGAGGTCGTGGAAGGTAAGACCGTTACGTCGCTTCTCGAGTCCAGCCAGCTTGCTCTTGGCCTGCATCATAGCGGGATGGTTGAAATAAGCGGTGGCGGGGTCGCAGAACTCCTTGAGATGGTCGTAGTCGAACGAGTAGAAATACTCCAAGCCGATGACGGCAGGCAGCACATTGTCGCGGTTGTCGCGATAGAACTTATAGATTACCTCATTGCTCTCATTGTCAAGACGCTTCAACTCGGCCTCCAGCTCCTTCTGGCGCTCGGGAGTGGCCTTGCCAGCCTTCAGTTCTCTATCCATGCTGTACTGCTTGGACATACAGTCATTCATATAAACCCAGAATGCGGCGACACGCTCGTTGAGGGCAGAGCCCTTGTACTCGTTCTTGGTATAGTCGAGTGCGAGCGGAGTGCCATCGTTGATGAAGAACATCAGGTTGCGGTCGTCCTTGGTGAAGACTGCCACAGCGACGATGGCATCCTTGGGCGCCTTGCCGGCGATGGCGAACTTGCCACCTGCGCATACGCTGTCGGTATAAATCGTCTTGCCACGGCCATACTCGCCGGCCATTGCCTTGACGGTGCCCTGGGGCACTACGCCTGAAACCTTGAACTCTACATCCTGTGCCATAGCTGCTACAGTGCATGCAAAAGCAGCCACGAGGGTGATCATGATTTTTCTCATTGTTGTTTTCCTCCTATTGATTAAAACTAAATAAGGTGCGCCCCTCAGCCTACAGGCGAGAGATACACCTTATTATATATATATATCTTTACTCGGCGCGGTCATCCACGTTGTCGCCCTCGGTGGGAGCGAGCACGGCCTCGAAATCGGTGATGCCGTTGTTGACGAGGATATCATACCACTGGATGAGCTTGCGGATATCGCTGTCGTGTACACGCTCCTCATCGTAAGAGGGCAGCACCTCGGCAAAATAGGCACGAAGCTCCTTGCTTGTGGCCTTCTTGTAATGGATAGAGCAAGGCTTGCTCTGCTCCTTCTCGCCTACATTCTTGAGCACCTGCCACAGAGGGATATCCTCGGCATCGGTGTACATGGCTATATCGGCCAGACTGGTCACGCGGTCGGTGGCAAAAGCCGGCATACGACGGTGAGCGTCGTCAAGGGTTTCTACTATCAAGTTCATTTTACCACGCGAAACCAGCTTGTAGAGACCTGGCTTGCCTGAAATCGAAAGAATTGTTTCCATTGTTTTCTTTATAATCTGTTTATATTATTATTAATCTGACTGATTTGAATGTCTATATCCTGCACACCGTCGTTGACGATAACATAGTGGCTCAACTCGACCATACGCTGCTGGGGCATCTGCCGGCGTATCCACTCGAGTGCTCTGTCGCGGCTCACATGGTCGCGCGCCATGATGCGCTCCACTCTCAGGGACTCTGGAGCGGTGACGCATATCACATGGTCGAACGCTATGCGTCTGTCAAATCCGCTGTCGAAGAGTATGGCGCTCTCAAGCCAGTCGTAGCCCGAAGCCATGAAGTCCTCAGCCACAGCGGGATGAACCACATCATTGACCGCCTGCTTGTTGGCCTCGCTCTGGAGCAGAAACTCTGTCAGCACATCCTTGCGGAGCTGTCCCTGGCTATAGACATCGGGGCCCACCAGAGAGATAAGTCCTTCGCGGATGGCTTGAGACTCTGCCATGAGCCTCTTGGCGGCGCTGTCGCAGTCGTAGACGGCGATGCCACGGGCTCTAAGCCGCTGGCACACATAGGACTTGCCGGCTCCTATACCTCCTGTGATGGCTATTTTCATTGCTGTTCGATGAGATAGTCAACCTTCTGGCTGACCAGATGGCATCGTGACACGTTGTGAGGATAAGCCTTGAGATGGAGCATGCACTTGTCTTGCGGATGGGCCTGCAGCTCGTTGTAGTCGGCCACCACCTTGAACTGGTCGGCCTTGACATTGCGGTACATGCTGGCTCCGATGGAAAATCTCACCCTGACCTTGGAGGGGAATGTGCGCAGCACCTTGCCCTCGGGCATATTGACTGCCGTGATGGGCACCTCTATGGTCTGCTCGGTGAGAATATCGGGATAGAGCACTATCTTGACCGTCGCCGGCACTGTCTTGACTCCCTTGACCTGCTTCAACTCCACCACCCGCTCGACGGTATCATTGAAATTGACGATGTTCAGATCGGCCGTGGTGACATACTTGATGCTGTCGAGCATGTCCTTGCGGGCATACACGGTCACCTTTTCGGGCATCACCTTCTTGCCGGCAAGATAGTAAGCCTTCTCTGGCTCAATCTTTCCTACCAGCTTGACCGGAACAAGTTTGGACTCGCCATAATTGAAGAAATACTCGATGCGGTCGGGCTTCACACCAGTGACGCGCGACGAGCCAAACAGCTGGTTGAATGCTGCCTTGATCATGTCGCCCGAGGTGATGACGCCCTTGCCAGCCACCTTGTTGGCCGACGCCTCGAAATTGAAGTTGATGGGTTTCTGCTTGTTGGTCATATAGGCCAAGAGGGAGAATCCCTTGTCCCTTACCGTTACCGTGATAGAGTCTGTGCTCTGCGACGTGATGATTACGTTCTTGGGTATATTGGTAAGGTACACGGGAATCTTGAGTTCTTTCTCATAGCTCTCGTTGAGCGTCATCAGCAGCCAGAATGTGCCGCTGAGCGCGAGAAAGAACAAAAAAATCAAGAACTCCTTGTTGACGAAACCGAACAAGAAGTTCTTGACATGTGCCATATTACGGTTCAGGTTCGTCATTTATGCCTGGCGCATGGGAGAATTGGCATCGGCGAATACATAGCTCTTATCGACTACGATGTTCACGCCGCGGGCAATCTCTACCTCTACCGTATTCTTCTCCAGATTGATATTCTTTACTGTGCCATAAATGCCACCACCGGTTACCACGTGGTCGCCGGCCTGCAGCGAGTTCTGGAAGTTGCGTATTTCTTTCTGCTTCTTCTGCTGTGGGCGAATCATAAACAGCCACATGATTACAAACATGGCTATCAGCATAATAATCATTGGCATACCGCTTCCGGCGCCTTGGCCCTGGGCAGCTAAGATAAGTGTACTCATATTAGTCTATTTTTATGTTTTGATTGTTGTTACTATTCTTCTATTATTATTTGCCACCGTTGCGATGGGCAGGCTCGATGGGCTTGAGCAGCTTGCCGGTATTGACCAGATGGCGGGCTATGCCGTCGAGCATACCGTTGATGTAGCTGCCGCTCTTGGGTGTACTGTAGAGCTTTGCCAAATCCACAAATTCGTTGATGGTAACGCTGATGGGGATATTGGGGAAAGTCATCATCTCGGCTATGGCTATCTGCATGATGACCACATCCATGTACGCCAGACGCGAGAAATCCCAGTTGTGACTGGCCTCGCTCATATAGCGCTGATAAGTATCGGCATTGAGGATGGTAGCGCGGAACAGCTTGCGTGCAAACTCGCGGTCTTCCTCGTCCTTGTATTCGGGCAGGAGTTCCTGGTTGCCCTTGTTGGCAGGGTCGAAGCGCTTGATGGTCTTCAGCACGAAGGTATCTACTATCTCTTTGTCGTCATTCCAATAGAGACTCTTCTCTTCCAGAATGGCATCGAGCTCGGCATTGTCCTGAATGAGCATCTTATAGAGCTTGCGCCACACTTCACGGTCAGCCTCATAAGAATCGTCATCGCTGTCCATATATTCCTTATATACTTCACTCTGCTCTATCTGATTGCACTTGCCGCGGATAAACTCCTTGTCGTTTTCCCAGGTGAGCTTCTTGTCTTCCAGGAAAGCGTTGAGCATCTTGTTCTCCTCGAGCTGGATGGCGAACTTGTTAAAAGCAAATTTGTTGGATGGTTTGTCTGTGCCTTCACGCTCCGCACGAGCTGTGAGAATATCAAATCGACGTCTTTCCTCTCTTGAAATCTCGACGATTAACAGCAACAGATAGTTGTAAAGGTCATAAGCCTTGGAGAGGCTAAACAACAACTCCTTTTCAGCATTCTCCATGTTCTTGTTGCCGTTTTGGTAGTAGGCGTAGGTTAACTGAACTACCTTAGTTCTAATCAATTCTCTGTTTATCATTCTCTAATAATAATTGGTGTTTCTTTTATTTTCGCTACAAAAATAGTCAAAAAACAAATTCTATGCAATAAAAACGCTGAAAATAAATGTTTTTTTAGAAATTCTTTGCATAATCCGAGGAAAAAGGCTACCTTTGCAGCGCTTT
>NZ_NPJM01000027.1:0-3265 GCF_002251455.1 Prevotella sp. P4-51 | reverse complement strand
AAAAGATCTTTGACATATTGACACAAGCAAGACTGTAGAACAGAAGTTCAAGACTTCTAACAACAAACAGAAAGCTGAAAGTATGAGCGAAAGACAGGCGAATATATTTATTTGTCCTATCTACGATCGTGAGAAAGTAGATAAGGGCGGATGGTGGATGCCTTGGCTCACTCAGGCGATGAAGGACGTGATAAGCTGCGATAAGCGGTGGGTAGGTGCAAATGACCTTTGATCCTCCGATTTCCGAATGGGACAACCCGTCATGCTGAAGGCATGACATCTGCTTATGCAGAGGCCAACGCGGGGAACTGAAACATCTTAGTACCCGCAGGAAGAGAAAATAAACAATGATTCCCCCAGTAGTGGCGAGCGAACGGGGAAGAGCCCAAACCTGCGTTGTGGCAACGCCTCGCAGGGGTTGTAGGACCACGTCGTGGTACGGTAACGGAGAGTGGAATTGCCTGGAAAGGCAGACCATAGCGGGTGAAAGTCCCTTACACGAATCCTGCTCCGGCCTAGTGGTATCCTGAGTAACGCGGAACACGAGGAATTCTGCGCGAATCCGCCGGGACCATCCGGTAAGGCTAAATACTCGAGTGAGACCGATAGCGTACGAGTACTGTGAAGGAAAGGTGAAAAGCACCTCGACAAGAGGAGTGAAATAGTTCCTGAAACCATCCGCCTACAAGCGGTCGGAGCATGCTTAGCATGTGACGGCGTGCCTTTTGCATAATGAACCTACGAGTTACCATCTCCGGCAAGGGTAAGGGCCATGAGACCCGCACCCGCAGTGAAAGCGAGCCTGAACAGGGCGTATAGTCGGAGGGGGTAGACGCGAAACCAAGTGATCTACACATGTCCAGGATGAAGTCCGGGTAACACCGGATGGAGGTCCGCACCGATAAGCGTTGAAAAGCTTCCGGATGAGGTGTGTGTAGGAGTGAAAGGCCAATCAAACTTGGAGATAGCTCGTACTCCCCGAAAGGCATTTAGGTGCCGCGTGCAGCGTTCAGCGTGAGAGGTAGAGCGACCGATAGGTCGAGAGGGCTTCACCGCCTATCGAGACCTGACGAACTCCGAATGCTCACGTTCTGCAGCTGTGCAGTAAGGGGGCGGGTGCTAAGGTCCGTCCCCGAGAGGAGAAGAATCCAGACCGCCGTCTAAGGTCCCGGAATTCTGCCTGAGTTAGTCTAACGAAGTGTGGTCCCAACGACAGCCAGGATGTTGGCTTGGAAGCAGCCATTCATTCAAAGAGTGCGTAACAGCTCACTGGTCGAGGGTCCGCGCATGGATAATAATCGGGTATAAGGCAGATACCGAAGGCGCGGGATAGCAATTGTAAAAGTATCGGTAGGGGAGCATTCCCTGTGCGTTGAATGCGGATGGTGATGTCCGCTGGAGCGCAGGGAAAAGCAAATGTAGGTATAAGTAACGATAAGGAGGGTGAGATTCCCTCCCGCCATAAGTCTAAGGTTTCCCGGGCAATGCCCGTCATCCCGGGGTCAGTCGGGTCCTAAGTCTCAGCCGAAGGGCGAGGGCGATGGCAGAAACGGTTAATATTCCGTTACTGCCGTACGGAGCGACGTGGAGACGCAGTAGTGAAACGGCCGCGCACAGACGGAATTGTGCGCTGAAGGGTGTAGATTATGAGGGTTGCAGGCAAATCCACAATCCGAGTCGAACCTGATCAGTAGGGCCTCTTCTCCGGAAGGGGCCGAGCGCCGGTAAGCATGCTGCCGAGAAAATCCGCTAAGCTTAATCCGTACGGCACCCGTACCGCAAACCGACACAGGTAGACGAGTAGAACATACTAAGGCGTTGGGAGATTCATGGTTAAGGAACTAGGCAAACTGACCCCGTAACTTCGGGATAAGGGGTCCTCACGTCGAGTGAGGCGCAGAGAATAGGTCCAGGCAACTGTTTAACAAAAACACAGGGCTGTGCGAACTCGAAAGATGAAGTATACAGCCTGACACCTGCCCGGTGCCGGAAGGTTAAGAGGAGATGTCAACCGCAAGGCGAAGCATTGAATTGAAGCCCCGGTAAACGGCGGCCGTAACTATAACGGTCCTAAGGTAGCGAAATTCCTTGTCGGGTAAGTTCCGACCTGCACGAATGGTGTAATGATCCGGACGCTGTCTCAACCATGAGCCCAGTGAAATTGTAGTATCGGTGAAGATGCCGATTACCCGCGATGGGACGAAAAGACCCCGTGAACCTTTACTACAGCTTAGCATTGACCTTGGTCATCCGATGTGTAGGATAGGCCGGAGGCTTTGAAGCGCGGGCGCCAGCCTGTGTGGAGCCATCCTTGAAATACGGCCCTTTGGCTGTCTGAGGTCTAACGCGCTCAGCGCGGACACTGCTTGGTGGGTAGTTTGACTGGGGTGGTCGCCTCCAAAAGCGTAACGGAGGCTTCCAAAGGTGCCCTCGGGCCGATTGGTAACCGGCCTTACAGAGTGCAATGGCATAAGGGCGCTTGACTGGGAGGCAGACATGCCGAGCAGGCAGGAAACTGGGGCATAGTGATCCGGCGGACGTGTATGGAAACTCCGTCGCTCAAAGGATAAAAGGTACTCCGGGGATAACAGGCTGATCCCCCCCAAGAGCTCATATCGACGGGGTGGTTTGGCACCTCGATGTCGGCTCGTCACATCCTGGGGCTGGAGAAGGTCCCAAGGGTTGGGCTGTTCGCCCATTAAAGTGGCACGCGAGCTGGGTTCAGAACGTCGTGAGACAGTTCGGTCTCTATCTATCGTGGGCGTTGGAGTTTTGAGCGGTGCCGTCACTAGTACGAGAGGACCGTGATGGACAGACCTCCGGTTTGCCGGTTGTGCCGCCAGGTGCACCGCCGGGTAGCTGAGTCTGGAACGGATAAGCGCTGAAAGCATCTAAGTGCGAAGCCAGCCGCGAGATTAGAACTCCTTACAGGGTCGTCCGAGACGAGGACGTCGATAGGGCGCAGGTGTAAAGACGGTGACGTCAAAGCCGAGCGCTACTAATTGCCCGAAACTTTCCACGGGCTGATACTTTGAGTTTTCGGTCCCAGCGATGGGACGGTTGCGAGGAAATTGGACAAAGAGTTCGAGGTTTTGCTTGTGCGGTAAGTCAACCCAATACCGGCTTCCTGCCAGCGGCATGCGCGCCGCGTACGATGGCAGTAGAGTCAGGAACGATATCAATCAGGCGGTTATTGCGGTGGGGTCCCACCTCTTCCCATTCCGAACAGAGAAGTTAAGCCCACTTGCGCCGATGGTACTGCAAT
>NZ_NPJM01000026.1:0-13684 GCF_002251455.1 Prevotella sp. P4-51 | reverse complement strand
ATGCGCGCCGCGTACGATGGCAGTAGAGTCAGGAACGATATCAATCAGGCGGTTATTGCGGTGGGGTCCCACCTCTTCCCATTCCGAACAGAGAAGTTAAGCCCACTTGCGCCGATGGTACTGCAATGCAATGCGGGAGAGTAGGTAGCCGCCCTTTTTCACGAAGAGCCTTGGTCACGACAGTGACTGAGGCTTTTTTCGTTGGTACATGTGTCATATTTGGGCAAAGATGATGATAGTTGCCATCCGATAATCAAATTGAACGTAACTTTTTTTGAGGAAAAAGGTAAACAGTCTCGATGAAATGGAAAAGGCGGCTTGTTTTGGATGGTTACTTTTTCCTAATGCCGATTTGGGATAAATGATAGTTCTCCGGCGTCCATCCCCGTGTAACCCACCCGTCCACACGCTGCAACCACAACAACGCTACACTCCGCCTTGGGGATAGCCACTGACTAAACGATGCTGGTGGTCAAAATAATTGGTTGGTTCTTGATTTATATCGAAAAAAAATGGTACATTTGCATCATGAATATACCTGAAACAGGCAATATAAAATGGAGCGAGACGGTGATAATCGTCGATGCCGATTTCCTGGACCATGTGGCATTTGACCTCATAGTCAACTTTGAACGTATGATAGGCCGCCGCATCCCCCAGGCCGATATAGCGCAGTGGGCTGTGTGTGCCGCTCTCGACGGCGGACTGCGCCCCGGAACCCACGAGACCCAGGTGGTGCTGATACACGATGCCGGCTCGCGCAAGATGGCCAACTTTGCGCCGGCAGACTATGAGGCTGAGCTCGACGGCAAAGCCTTCGCCGACGGGCAGTTGGGCGAGTTTGTCTTCAGCCACATCCCCTCGGGCGAGATGGCTGCCAAGCGCGACATCATCCTCGACCTGCTGAGCACGCTGCTCGGCCACGAGGAGGTAAAGCGGCTGGTAATAGTGCCCGACGACCAGGATGCCGAGCTGATGGACATCGTGAGGTCTACGCTGCGCAACGCCGATGACGACAAGCGCATCACCGTGATGGCCATGCAGCCCATGATGGGCGGCAACTTCCGCCAGGAAATCTTGGGCTACTCGTTGATGAAAGCCTTAGGAATAGAATCTAATGAAATAAAATAAAGTGAAATGAGCAGAGTATTGATGATTGGCGCCGGAGGCGTCGCAACGGTAGCGGCATTCAAGATCAACCAGAATGCCGACGTGTTTACTGATTTCATGATTGCCAGCCGTCGCAAGGAAAAGTGTGACAAGATAGTCAAGGCTATAGGTAATCCCAATATCAAGACAGCACAGGTGGATGCTGATGATGTGGAGCAGCTGAAGGCTCTCTTCAACGACTTCAAGCCCGAGCTGGTAATCAACCTGGCCCTTCCCTATCAGGACCTCACCATCATGGAGGCCTGTCTGGCTTGTGGCTGCAACTACCTGGACACCGCCAACTATGAGCCCAAGGACGAGGCTCACTTCGAGTACAGCTGGCAGTGGGCTTACAAGGAGAAGTTTGAGCAGGCAGGCCTCACCGCCATCCTCGGTTGTGGTTTCGACCCCGGTGTGAGCGGCATCTATACCGCCTATGCTGCCAAGCACTACTTTGACGAGATACACTATCTGGACATCGTAGACTGCAACGCCGGCAATCACCACAAGGCTTTTGCCACCAACTTCAACCCCGAAATCAACATTCGTGAGATTACCCAGAAGGGTCTCTACTATAAGGACGGCGAGTGGCTCGAGACCGAACCCCTGGCCGTACACCAGCCCATCACCTATCCCAATGTAGGTCCCCGTGAGAGCTATCTGATGCACCACGAAGAGCTGGAGAGCCTAGTCAAGAACTATCCCACCATCAAGCAGGCACGCTTCTGGATGACCTTCGGTCAGCAGTATCTCACCTATCTCGACTGCATCCAGAACCTCGGCATGTCGCGTATCGACGAAATCGAATACGAGGCTCCGCTCGCCGACGGCTCGGGCAAGAACGTGAAGGTCAAGATTGTGCCCCTGCAGTTCCTCAAGGCTGTGCTGCCCAATCCCCAGGACCTGGGCGAGAACTACGACGGCGAGACCTCTATCGGCTGCCGCATACGTGGTATCAAGGACGGCAAGGAGCGCACATACTATGTATACAACAACTGCAAACACCAGGAAGCCTACAAGGAGACTGGCATGCAGGGAGTAAGCTACACCACCGGCGTGCCCGCCATGATTGGTGCCATGATGTTCTTCAAGGGACTCTGGCGCAAGCCCGGCGTGTGGAACGTGGAAGACTTCGACCCAGACCCATTCATGGAGCAGCTCAACAAGCAGGGACTGCCATGGAATGAGGTGTTTGACGGTGACCTTGAACTCTAAAACCTGAATAATCATTATGGCAAAGAAAGAAACAAACGAGGAAATGCAGCTGGCACAGGAGGGCAAACTCAAGGCGCTCCAGGCTGCTATGGCCAAGATAGAGAAGGACTTTGGCAAAGGCTCTATCATGAAACTGGGCGACCAGAACATCGAGAACGTAGAGGTGATTCCCACCGGCTCCATCACGCTCGACATCGCGCTGGGCGTGGGCGGCTATCCCAAGGGTCGCATCATCGAAATCTATGGTCCAGAGTCGTCGGGTAAAACCACACTCGCCATCCATGCCATCGCAGAGGCACAGAAGCAGGGCGGCATAGCTGCCTTCATCGACGCCGAACACGCCTTCGACCGCTTCTATGCAGCCAAACTGGGTGTGGATGTCGACAATCTGTGGATTTCGCAGCCCGACAACGGTGAGCAGGCACTGCAGATAGCCGACCAGCTCATCAGTTCGGCTGCGGTAGACATCGTGGTAATCGACTCGGTGGCAGCTCTTACACCCAAGTCGGAAATCGAGGGCAGCATGGGCGACAACAAGGTGGGTCTGCAGGCACGCCTCATGAGTCAGGCGCTGCGCAAGCTCACCGCCACCATCTCAAAGACCAATACCACCTGTATCTTCATCAACCAGTTGAGAGAGAAAATCGGCGTGATGTTTGGCAACCCCGAGACTACCACCGGCGGTAACGCGCTGAAGTTTTATGCCTCGGTGCGTCTGGACATCCGCAAAGGCTCGGCCATCAAGGATGGCGACACCGTGATAGGCAACGAGACCCGCGTGAAGATTGTCAAGAACAAGGTGGCACCTCCCTTCCGCAAGGCCGAGTTCGAAATCATGTTTGGCGAAGGCATCTCCAAGACCGGAGAAATCCTGGACCTCGGCGTAGAGTATGACATCATCCAGAAGAGTGGCAGCTGGTTCTCCTACAATGGTGCCAAGCTCGCCCAGGGCCGTGACGCCACCAAGGCGCTGCTGCGCGACAACCCCGAACTGTGTGATGAACTCGAAGCCCTCATCAAGCAGGCTATCGAAGAGAAGAAAGACTAAGACCGCATAGACCATAAGGAAGCTCTCCCCAAACAGGGAGGGCTTTTTTTGTGCCTTTTCGCGCGTGCGCGCACGTACCTCTATATTATATATACCCCTGGGCGGCGCATCTGTGGCAAGGGCGAGGCTGGCGACTGTCACACTTTTGGCAGAAATGGCCATCGCGGGAATGACACAACTGACATATTTGGCAGATATTTAGTGCGCAAGTCGTCTCTTGGCACACCTTTTGTATTAAGATGGTTGTAAAAATAATAACGTAGAATAAAAATAAAAAACATACAATTATGGGAAAGATTATTGGAATCGACTTAGGTACAACAAACTCTTGTGTATCTGTATTCGAAGGCTCAGAGCCTGTAGTTATCACCAACAGCGAAGGCAAGCGCACAACTCCTTCGGTAGTAGGTTTCGTCAAGGACGGCGAGCGTAAGGTGGGCGACCCCGCCAAGCGTCAGGCCATCACCAACCCTACCAACACGGTATTCTCTATCAAGCGTTTCATGGGTGAGACCTATGCACAGAGCCAGAAAGAGGCTGAGCGTGTGCCTTTCAATGTAGTCAACGAGAACGGTTATCCTCGTGTAGACATCGAAGGCCGCAAGTATACTCCTCAGGAGATTTCGGCCATCATCCTGCAGAAGATGAAGAAGACTGCCGAAGACTATCTGGGTCAGGAGGTTACCGACGCCGTAATCACCGTTCCTGCATACTTCTCTGACTCTCAGCGTCAGGCTACCAAGGAGGCTGGCCAGATAGCTGGTCTTAACGTGCAGCGTATCGTCAACGAGCCTACCGCAGCCGCTCTGGCTTACGGTGTAGACAAGGCCAACAAGGATATGAAGATTGCCGTATTCGACCTCGGTGGCGGTACATTCGATATCTCCATCCTGGAGTTCGGTGGCGGCGTGTTCGAGGTACTCTCTACCAACGGTGATACCCACCTCGGTGGTGATGACTTCGACCAGGTTATCATCGACTGGCTTGCCAACGGCTTCAAGGCCGACGAAGGCATCGACCTGACCAAGGATCCTATGGCTATGCAGCGTCTGAAGGAAGCTGCCGAGAAGGCTAAGATAGAGTTGTCAAGCTCTACTTCAACCGAAATCAACCTGCCTTACATCAGCGCCGAGGGCGGTGTGCCCAAGCACTTGGTTAAGACCCTCACCCGCTCGCAGTTTGAGCAGTTGGCCCACAACCTGATTCAGGCTTGTCTCGTACCTTGCCAGAACGCTATGCGCGACGCCGGTCTGCAGGCATCTGATATCGACGAGGTCATCCTCGTAGGTGGTTCAAGCCGTATTCCTGCCGTTCAGACTCTGGTAAAGAACTACTTCGGCAAGGAACCTTCCAAGGGCGTAAACCCCGATGAGGTAGTAGCCATCGGTGCTGCCATCCAGGGTGCCATCCTCAACAAGGAGAGCGGCGTGGGCGACATCGTATTGCTCGACGTAACTCCTCTGACACTGGGTATCGAGACTATGGGTGGCGTAATGACCAAGCTCATCGACGCCAACACCACCATCCCCTGCAAGAAGAGCGAGGTGTTCTCTACCGCCGTTGACAACCAAACCGCTGTGACTATCCACGTACTCCAGGGCGAGCGTCCTATGGCTTCTCAGAACAAGAGCATCGGCCAGTTCAACCTCGAGGGAATCGCTCCCGCACGTCGTGGTGTGCCTCAGATTGAGGTAACCTTCGATATCGACGCCAACGGTATCCTCAACGTAAGTGCCAAGGATAAGGCCACCGGCAAGGAGCAGGCCATCCGTATCGAGGCTTCGTCTGGTCTGAGCCAGGAGGAAATCGACCGCATGAAGGCTGAGGCCGAGCAGAACGCTGCTGCCGACAAGGCTGAACGCGAAAAGGTCGACAAGATGAACCAGGCCGACTCGATGATTTTCACCACCGAGAACTTCCTCAAGGACAACGGTGACAAGATTCCTGCCGACCAGAAACCTGGCATCGAACAGGCTCTGCAGCAGCTCAAAGACGCTCACAAGGCCGCTGATGTAGCCGCTATCGACAGCGCCATCAACAACCTCAACCAGGTAATGCAGGCTGCCAGCGCCCAAATGTATCAGGGTGGAGCTCAGCCCGGCGCAGGTGCTCAGCCCGGCGCAGACCAGCAGACCAACAGCAAGCCCGATGACAATATTCAGGATGCTGACTTCGAGGAGGTGAAATAAGCACATAGAGAAATAAGAATACAATATCAAATGGAAAGCGTGTAGCTCAATGAGTTACACGCTTTTCTTGTTTTTGGCCGTACACAATAATATTGCTATCTTTGCGTTATTATTATAAACATCTGTACCTTATTTGTACCTGTAAGAAAAAGTAGATATGATGAGAAGAATAGATATTAAGAACTACAAAATGAATGAATTATGGCAGTAGCAAAGTATAAGATAGTACGGAAATGTCCTGTGTGCGGAGAAGAGTTCTTCGCAAGGACTTTGGAGTCCTGGTATTGTTCACCCAAATGCTCCAAGGTGGCGTGGAAGCGTAAGCATGATGAAGAAAAACGCCAACTTGAACTGGACAAGATTGTAAGCAATATGCCCAAGTCTAAAGAGTATATCAGCATAACGGAAGCGTATGCTATGTTTGGTGCAAGCCGCTCAACCATTTATAGGCTCATCTACATGAAAAAGATTTCCTTCATTGAGCCAGAGAAAGGAATACGACTTGTATGCAAAGGAGAACTAATGAATCTGTTTCCGTTAAGACAGTCTCCGCTTGACACCAAGCCAAGGAAACCAGTTACCATGTACCGCATGGAACCAGAGGATTGCTATACAATAGGTGAGATTTCCAAGAAATTTCATCTGGATGACAGCACCGTGTATGCTCATATACGAAAATACTCAATACCGACCCGGCAAATCGGTAATTATGTGTATGCTCACAAGGAATCAATAGACAAACTTTATAAAGATATAAAACCATTATGAAAAGATTAGATTATACTAAAGTCTCCGTCAAATTAAAGAAAAGTGAGTGGAGAGATGAGTGGTTCATCTATCTTGAAGCTTATCCTGTTTATGAGACGGGAAATGACAAACCCAAACGAGTGCGTGAATATCTCAGGAGGTCTATTACTACCCCTATATGGGATAAACGACGAAGCGAGCGAGCCGTTGCTGGTAGAATAAAGTACAAGCCCAAGCGAGATGACAATGGCGTTATTCAGTGTAAATCCAAGCAAGATATGGAAACTTGCCTTTATGCGGATGGCGTTCGAGTCCTGCGTCAAAAAGAGTACGACAACATGGCTCTCTTTACTGACCAGCAAATGGAAA
Source organism: Prevotella sp. P4-51 (assembly GCF_002251455.1). NCBI lineage: Bacteria > Pseudomonadati > Bacteroidota > Bacteroidia > Bacteroidales > Prevotellaceae > Prevotella > Prevotella sp. P4-51. Next base: position 6,967 of record NZ_NPJM01000026.1, on the reverse strand, counting down.
TGGCAGAACAAAGCGAACGCTCAAAATGCAATGTTCTGGAGTATATTGAGAAGTTAATCAAAGAAAGAGAGGAAACTGCGTCAGAATCGATAGTTGTCAACTGGCGCAGATTGCACACACTGTTGTCAATGTTTGCCAAGTGTGACTACATACAGTTCTCGCAGATTGACATGAAGTATATTGAGGCATTCCGTTCCTTCTTGATAAAGGCACCGCAGGGTGGTTCTAAGAAAGGAACTATTTCAAGGAATACGGCATCGACGTACTTCTCTATCTTCAAGGCGGCACTCAAACAAGCTTTCGTGGATGGCTATCTGAATTGTGATATTGCTGCCAAGGCTAAAAATATCATGTTTCAGAGTGCTCGAAGAGAGTATCTGTCACTGGAAGAACTTAATATATTGGCAAAGACTCCGTGTGATGATATACTAAAACGGGCAGCCTTGTTCTCTGCACTGACAGGAATGCGACATAGCGATATTCAAAAGCTTAAATGGTCAGAGGTTGAAGAATACAATGGTGGGTACCGTCTCAATTTCACTCAGCAGAAGACTAAGGGCGTTGAATACATGCCTATATCGCCACAGGCATACAAGCTTTGCGGTGAGCGCAAGAAAGACGGAGAACTGTTGGTGTTTGCCGGACTGCCTGACCCTTCATGGATATCTAGGCCTTTGGAACGGTGGGTAAAAGCATCAGGGATTACCAAGCACATCACCTTTCATTGCTTCCGCCACACCTATGCAACGTTACAATTGGCTAACGGTACAGACATATATACCGTAAGCAAAATGTTAGGGCATACCAATGTAAAAACCACGCAAATCTACGCAAAAGTAATTGACAAGAAGAAAGATGAAGCTACAGAAGCTTTTAAGTTGGACATAGATGAATAGTGATTATCATTTGTAAGCACTTAGTATAGAAGACCACTTGTATCAATAAGTCCTTTATTGTACAGGTGGTTTTTAGTGCCTTTCATTTTCAACATTCTATGTAATGATGCTATTGTTTTGGCACTTTAACCTTTCGTGGAAACCAAACATTTATAACAATAAACAGATAAAAATGAAAAAAGACAGCCTTTTTTGGCTTCTCTCTTTTTGAAGAGAGCAAGCGTGTCCACAAACATGTGGAGTGTACAGAAGACTTCTACAGAGAACTGTATGAGTTGTTTGAGATCGCAAGAAGTTGGTATCTTCAAGCTGAAAAGAATCATATGAAGACAGAGTACTTCATAGAACTATTTGAGCGCAGTCACCAATATATTGACTGTGATTGTGCACGTTGTAAGAACTCGCGACAGATGGCAATTGGCATTATTGGTACTTTGTTTAGAGACTCTAAGTGTGTGTCAATAATCAAGAAAAAAGAAGATTATTCCAAGCAGGAACTTATTGAGTTGCTTCTTCAACATGTGGGTACTGGTCTGCCAATCCTTACCCGAAAGAAATCGTCCATCCTCACTTTGGGATGCCAATTGTCAGACAGACAGATGGATTTGTTGGTAGAACTTGTCCAAAGTCACGACATATTTGATTTTGCCGACAACAGTGATGTGCGTAGCGAGTTGTGTCGCCTATTCAAGTGCGACTTGGACGCATCTATCCGTGTAAAGAATGTACGTAATGTAGCCGTACTGTTTGACGCTATGGCTCAATACCATTTGATAAACAATAATTGGCAATATGTCATGGGAGAAGGTCGCTTCTTAACCAGTATCAAAAAGGATGGAACAGAGAAATTCATAACTTCAAGTTGTCTTTCCTCTTCTCTTTCAAGGATAAGAAGAAACGTTTCCATGACAGCAAGTCAATATGCCATCTGCAAATCCATCGAACAGATATTAAGAGAGGAATAAATCACAATAATTCTGCTAAATGAAAGTAAAAACGTGATAGTTTGGTTGATACTGCCTTACTATCACGTTACTTTTTCTATTTAGTGACAGTCTCCCCATAACTTTGCATCAAAAATCATAAAAAATAATTAGCATGGAAGAAAATAGTATAAGATTTGAAGATATTCCCAACGCTATAACGGGGGTACTGAAAAAGCTGTCATCATTAGAAGACAAGATTGATGGTATATATGAACTTGTTCAATCAGAAAAAGAAGAAACATGGTTTACGGTTGCTGAATTATGTGCTTATCTCCCAACACATCCGGTAGAGCATACCATATATTGCTGGACAAGCAATCGGGAAATACCGTTTCACAAGAGAGGCAAACGCATCATGTTCCTCAAATCTGAGATAGATGAATGGCTTCAAGGAACCAAGGGCAAATCGAAGAACGAGATTCAAAGAGAAGCAGAGGAATATGTACTATCTACACAAAGAAAGAATAGACGGCTAATATAACCGTGCTACTGTCTGTAAACAATTTAATTAAGGTACGTGACACATGAATGAAAGACATTTTAGACTCTATGAGCGAATTGTCGCAATAGAAGACAGTTTGGAGGCTTTGGGACCTATTGACAAACTAATAGAGCGAATCGAGGAATTGGAGAAGATGGTCAAGCAGACCAAAACCGTCTTGGGGTTTGACGAAGCATGTAAGTATATTGGTGTTTCTGAAAGCCTGCTATACAAACTTACAGCCGCAAAAGAAGTTCCACACTATAAGCCAAGGGGAAAAATGCTGTATTTTAATAGAGAAGAAATCGACAAGTGGCTGCTCCAAAACAAACAAGAGGTCATTGGAATGGTAACGAAAATAGAAATTGATAATCCGAAAGAATGAAAATGGAAGAAAATAACAAACATGTACAGCCTAACTCAAAAGAGGAAGGAGTACAGCGTCTCAATCGCATATTGAGCGAATCGTTGATAAAGGCAACAGATACTTATAAAACACCTCCTCAGATTATATGGGTTGATAATTCCAGCATAGCCACATTGGGCAACTTCAGTGCTTCTACTGGTAAGGCAAAGGCGAAAAAGACCTTCAACGTGTCTGCCTTGGTAGCCGCTTCCCTCGCCAACGGCAAGGTACTGAACTATCGCGCCAGTCTGCCAGAGGGGAAACGCAAGATACTGTATGTAGATACGGAGCAGAGCCGCTATCACTGCCATAATGTGCTGGAGCGCATCCTGAAGCTCGCTGGTCTACCTACAAGCATCGACAACGAGAACCTTGACTTTATCTGTCTGAGAGAGTACACGCCCTCCGTCAGGATAGAGGTCATAGACTATGCGCTTGCCCAAGACCAAAGCTATGGACTGGTCATCATCGACGGAATCAGAGACCTGCTTCTCGACATCAACAATGCGGGAGAATCGGTCGAGGTCATCAACAAGATGATGGAATGGTCATCAAAGTATGACCTGCACATCCATTGCGTATTGCATCAGAACAAGGGCGACAATAACGTGCGCGGGCATATCGGTACGGAGATGAACAACAAGGCAGAGACGGTGCTTGTCATCACCAAGAGCACCACCAATCCCGACATCAGCGAGGTGAAGGCGATGCACATCCGTGAGAAGGAGTTCAAGCCGTTTGCCTTTACAGTCAATGAGGAAGGGTTGCCAGAGATTGTCGAGCACACGCCGGAGAAGGAAGAAGGTGACAAGCAACCGTCAAGGTTTACTTACCAAGACTTGACATCCGAACAGCATAACGAGGCGCTGACGGCTGCATTCAAGGAGAAACCTATCAAAGGATTCGATCGCATGGTGGAGGAATTAACGCAAGCCTATGCAGACATTGGCTTTAAGCGTGGCAGAAGCGTCATCATCAAAATGCTGAAATACCTGATTAACGAGCAAAAGCTCATAGTGAAGCGGGATAATCATTACTATTTCGGATATACACCTGCCGAGATTGACCTGTTCCATGAAGAGGAATAAAAACAGTTCAGAAACCAGTTTAGTTTACGTCCGTACCTATATATAAGAAATAAGGCCAAAGTAAACCGAAATCGGAGGCTGAATTGGGAAGCGGAAAAGTAGTTTAGCAAATGGTTTAGTTTACGGGTGTGCCTATATAGGAGAAAGGGTAAAGTAAACTGTTTCCATGGACAAAGTAAAACCGAACAAATGAAAGTACAATGAATATTGAACAATCGAAGAAACTGAGCATTATAGACTTCTTAGACAAGGAGAATGTAACGCTGAAAAAGAAGAAGGGCAATGCCTACTGGTATCTGTCACCCTTCAGGGACGAGAAGACCGCATCGTTCAAGGTCAGCAAGAAGGAGAACCTGTGGTACGACTACGCCATTAAGGAGGGCGGTGACCTTGTGGAGCTGGTAAAGCGTATGTATAACAAACAATCCGTTTCCGATGCCCTTGCCTACCTTGCGTCCAAGAGTATTGCCACTGTGGATAAGGCAATCGAGACCGCTATCGCAGCCAAGGAATACACGACAACCAAGATGAACGATGTGAAGCTGCTCCCACTGAGCAACCATTCTCTGCTGTCCTATTTCAGTAGCCGACGGATAGACATCACCATTGGCAGGATGTATTGCAGGGAGATACACTACAAGGTTGAGCAAAAACATTACTATGGCATTGCCTTTGGCAATCTGAGTGAAGGACATGAGGTGCGCAATCCCTATTTCAAGGGCTGCATCGGGCATAAGGACATCACCCTGCTTGCCCATACGTTCAACGAGTGGCAAAACGGTTGTCTGGTCTTTGAGGGCTTCATGGACTTCCTTGCTTATATGACCCTCGTTAAACAGCAAGACCGATGGTTTGTCGTTGAAAGCCCTTGCGACTATATGATACTGAACTCAGTCGCCAACCTCAAACAGGCATTGCATTACCTTGACCGTTACACCCACATCCATTGCTTCCTCGACAACGACCAGGCAGGACGCAAGACGGTTGAGAGCATCAGCAATGTATTCGAGTACAGGGTGACGGACGAGTCCTTCAGATATGCCGACTACAAGGATGTCAACGACTATCTGATGAGGAAGAAACGAACGGCATCTGAATGACATTATAAAGACGAAAACACCATCATTTGATGCAAAAATGGCTCAAATGCATTGAAATTACATATCAAATCTGCACTTTTTCGCCCAAACATGCTTGATTCTCAATTATTATCCTTATTTTTGCATCGTTTTAATACATTATTAAAATGTAGCAGAATGGAATTGAAAAAAGAAATAAGGATATTGGGCAGACGCTTTGAGGTGGAACCTCGTGCCAAGGAAAGCCTGAAAGGCATCACGGTTGGCGAGAAACTCTCATACCGTTTCTATGATGGCACATACCAAGGCACGCCCCTGCTGTTCGTTGAGCCCAAGAAGGGCAATCCCTCTCCACGGACTTGCGCCATCACGGGCAAGCGGTTGACCGAAGCCCTGGGACTGCCTGCGGTGTTTATCCTTGCGCCCGGACCCACCTACGAGCGACACAGACTGGCAGACAAAGGAGTCTTCTTTGTCATGTCCGAGGAATATGCCCATCTGCCAGGCATCATAGCATTGGAGAAGACAAGCAACAGGAAGATTGCCGAAGTATTGACCCCTGTGGCGCAATACATACTACTCTATCACCTACAGGTGGGCAGTATTGAAGGAATGTCGCCAAGGGATATTGCACCGTTGCTTCCATATTCTTACGAAAGCGTCACGTTGGGTGTCACCTGTCTTGAAGATGTAGGACTGTGTCAAAAGATTCAGAACGGACAGCGCAGCAAGGTGGTACACTTCGAGTTGAAGGGCAAGGAACTGTGGGACAAGGCTCAGAACGTCTTGCTGTCACCTGTGGAGAACCGCATCTTTTGCGATGACATACGCTTGGATGCGGAATACCCCGTATGCGGCATCAATGCCCTGGCACATTATTCCATGCTTAATCGTGACCGGGAAGAGATGATAATGATGACAAGCAAGGAATATCGTGCCGTCAAGTCGGCTGATGTCATGGAGAATCCCAACATCTATGACGGCAACTATATCATAGAGGTATGGAAATACCCTGTTGTCAGCAAAATGGGCGACAAAAGCCAGTGGGTTGATCGCCTTTCCCTTGTCCTTTCGTTGAGAGATGATGATGATCCGAGAGTAGAAAAAGAAGTAGAACGAATAATCAGTGAACAGAAATGGAAGGATTAGTCAAGTTCCGTGAAGCATTTGCGGAATACTCAGAAAACTATGTGGTGATAGGCGGAGCAGCCTGTGACATCACCATGACCAATACCGTGGTGCGTCCACGCGCCACACACGACATCGACATGATAGTCATCGTAGAGAACATGACCGAGGCTTTCGCCAATCGCTTCTGGCAGTTTGTGCGGGAGGCTGGCTATCGACCTGAAAAGAGGAAACAGGAGGCTGGTGAGCCACCAAGGTATGAAATGTATCGTTTCCTTGATGGTAAAGACGGCTATCCCGAGATGATAGAACTGCTGTCACGCCACCCCGACGTGCTTGGAGAGCCAAAGGGATTTGTCATAGAACCTATCCCGACCGATGAAGATGTGTCGAGTCTTAGTGCCATCATCATGGACGATGATTACTATCACTTTACTATCGCACACAGCCAACTGACTGATGGCATACGCCATGCCAATTCCGCTGCCTTGATAGCACTGAAGGCAAGAGCCTACCTAAATCTCATGGCAGACAAGCGGGACGGCAAGCATGTGAACACCAAAGACATCAAGAAGCACCGTTCGGACATCCTGAAAAATGTGGTCATAATGACTGAGGACAACATTGAGGCTCCTGCTTCAATAGTGGCATGTATAAGGGAGTTTGTCGCCTCCATCAGAGCCGACTGGTCAACTCTCGCAGAACCATTGTCAAAGTCACTCGGTCAAGACGAGGCATTTGTGACCGGACTGTTAGATCAACTGGATGAATTGTTTATTAGGGTGTCCAGTTAACGGTTCCAAATTCAGATTGCTTTTCTGAATATTTTGGTTCGTTCTGTAACCCAGTTTGTGGACATGTTCTTGGCAGCCCAAGTATCAATGTCCTTAAGTTTAACATTCA
>NZ_NPJM01000025.1:0-2532 GCF_002251455.1 Prevotella sp. P4-51 | reverse complement strand
GGCGGTCAGACGGCTGACGGCCAGAGTCCCAGAGGTCAGCTTTGCCCTTGCGCAGCAGCTGGGGCGACGATGCCACGCGTATGCGGTAAGCCGTCTGCTTGACGTTGGGCACAGAGGCATCAAGCTGCCAGCTGAAGCGTGGTCGGGGGCAGTCTATGCCCTCGGCGTGGTCGAGCCCCTCGACGCGGGTGGCTGTCACCGCCACAGCGGGCTTGCCCTTGGCGGGGGCAGCAACGGCATTGGTGGCTCCGGCCATCGCCGAAACCACCAATAGGGTCAATGATAGGAATGTGTATTTCATTTCTTCTTGTTTTTGTCCATCAACACTTTCATCCAGTAGCCACCGATAACCGAGCGGGCCTTAAATCCCTGCTGGCGGCCGGTCTTGGTGTTGTGCCAGTCACTGATGGGCACGCGTGTGGGAGTCTCGTTGACATAGGTGTAGACAGGATCCATGAGCGCCTCGAAGGTCTTGGCGTTGGGGGCCATACCCGCGAGCCACATAATCCAGTCGCTCTTGGTGTAGTCCTTACGACAGTCGAGCGGCAAGCCATACTTGTTCTGCTTGGTGAGATAATACTTGAACTCGCGGTCCATCACCTTGTCCGAGAAGATATGGGTGCCCCACATCTTGTCCCACACGATGTTGTACTTCTGGCTCCAGGTGCCTTCGCGGTCGTAGGCGAGCCGGTAGTGGTCGCCCTCGCGCGCCATCTGCTCCCACTGCTTGCCCATCTCGCGGGCCTTGTCCATGTAGCGCTTGGCCACATCGGCATTGCCGCGTATCTCTGCCATCTTAGCATAACCAGCCACACCCATGATGGCCTTGAGCGCCAGATTGGCGTTGTGTGCCCAGTGTCCGGCGAAGTCGTCGGTGCAGAGCTGGTTGGCGGGGTCGAGTCCGTGTTCTACCAGATAGTCGGCCCAGGTGGTGATGATGTCCCAGTAGCGGTCGGCGTAGGCTGTGTTGCCCTCGATGCGCGAGATTTCGGCGGCAAGGGTGAGCATATTGCCAGCCTCCTCGAGCGGCATGTCGGCTCCGTATACCTGGCCGTTGGCTATGGGATAGGTGCCCAGGTCGTGGGCGGCAAAGGGCTTGTCCCACCGGCCGCTGCGGCTATACTCGAAGATGCTGGTCATCATGGCCTTGACCAGTTCGGGATTGTATATCAGGAAGAGGGGGGCTGAGGGATAGGTGAGGTCGACGGTGTTGACACAGCCGTTAGACGCGTTCTCCTTGGAGAAGAAGAGCAGGTTGCCGTCGTTGTCTTCAAAGAGCTTGTGGGCTGCCATGACATGGCGGTAGGAGGCAGAGAGCAGCTCGGCGTAGTGCACGTTGCCTGCGGCGAGGGCGTCGTCGTAGATGCGCTTGTCGAGCAGGCGGCTGCGCTCCATGATATTCTGATAGTCTCTATGATAACGGTCGAAGGCGTCAAAGATAGTTGTTCGGCCGTCACGTGCCCAGTAGCCCTTGTAACGGTGGAACATGTACTCGATGTCGTAAATCTCGTCGTAGCCAATCATCATGTAGCTCTCGGCAGTGGTCACCTGGCCCAGGTTGCGCATATAGGCGAGGGTGGGCACATCGTAGCTCTTGCGGCTTATCATCTCGGTCTGGGTCGCGAGCAGGGCACCTTTGCGTATGAAGGCGGTCATCATGGCGGTGCTCTCGCCCAGGCTCACGGTACCATTGACGGCGGGCATGTAGAAGTAGCCCCAGTCAATGCACACTCCGTCGCCCTTGGTGGCAAGGATGGCTTGGTTTATGGTGCCTGTCTTGACATAGTTCACGCCATTGTGGGTCTCAAAGGTAGACCGCGTGGGCTGGGGCTTCTTGAACTTGGCCACCATGGGGTCGGCGCCCATGAAGAACTGCACATCGTGGGTCTTGCCGTCGGTGGCTGCCACGCGGTAGGAGATGTATCCCACTGGGGTGGAAAGCAGCTCGAGGTCGTCGTAGAGCATGGGCGAGGTGAAGACCACGTCGAGTTTGACGGGGCCGCACTCGAAGGTGTAGTATGTGCTGGTGGCGAGCACGCTGACAGAGGTCTGGCGCGCCTGGCGTATCTCCTTGAGCACGGGGGCAGCGTCGCAGTAGAGGCCGAAGTCGGCCAGTGCGCCCTTGGTGCCATTGTGTCCGTGCATGGCAATGAGGTTTTCGCCCTCATGCAGCAGCCGCTTCATGTCGGCAGTGAGCGCGATGCGGGCGCCGTCTCTATAGCCCTTCTCGCTGCGCACCTGGGTGCCGTTGATGAAGAGGGTGCCATCGTCGTCGTGCGACCAGATGACATAGAGGTCGCGGGCGAGCTGGTCGGCAGTGAGCGTGACGGTGCGGCGTATGTAGATATTGCTGTCGTCGCCGGTCCAGAGCGTGCGCATGGTGAGGTTTTCCTTGGTGCCAAAGGCGGCCTTGCCCTGCTTCCATGCGGTGTCGTCGAAGCCGGGCTTCTGCCATCCGTCGGCAGGAGTGTCGGTGGTGTAGCGGCCCTCCCATTCGGCGTCTTCGGCATTGGGCGCCACCACGTCGAGCAG
>NZ_NPJM01000024.1:0-4932 GCF_002251455.1 Prevotella sp. P4-51 | reverse complement strand
GCTGTTTTACCCTTTATTATCTGTCTATTTTAGCCTTATTTTAGGCGATTTGCAGAAAGAGAAGTTACAAATCGTAAGCATTTTCCGTTTTGGTCATAAAAAAAGGGGACTTTTTCAGTGCCCTCCCTTGGGGAGGGCTGGGGAGGGGCTTTTGGTTTGCCTCCGCAAGCAGCAGCAACTCTGTAGGAGTTGCGATTTCACAGCCCAGGGTTGCGGGCGAAGCTCGCTACCCTGGGTAACTGCCCCCACTAACCTGGCAACTCTGTAGGAGTTGCGCTTAGCCGAAGGCGTTACTTGTAGTGTATATGCCCATATACCTTGAATATGCTATCGCAAGAAGCTACAAAAAGATTTGTGGCTTTTCAGGGCTTCGCCCTATGCGTCCGTGTGTGTCGGGAGATATCTCGAGAACGAGCTCTCGGATATTCCCCGCCACCCCCATCCGCGCCTGCCTGGTGGCAGGCTGAAAAGCCGCAAATACAAAAAGTCCGCCGTTGGCGGTAAAAAAAGTCCGGCTAACGCCGGTACAAAAAAAGATTACCTTATTTTCTATCGGCAGGTGTCAAACAGATGGAATGACACAATCAGCTGTTTTTTTACCGCCAAAGGCGGCTTTTTTACGGCCGCTGGCCGCTTTTTGAACCATGCCGGCTGTTGTCGTCATGCAAGGCATGGCGTTGGGGGAAGGCGGCGACGACAAGGAGGAAAACTCGTTTTCCGACTGCCGTCACCGACAGCCACAAAAAGGCGAAGCCGACAACAGCCGCCATGGCTTTTTGTGTTTATATCAACTTATTACATAAGTAGGTAATAATGGATTAACCCCGCAATTGGCCTCCCGCAAGCAGCGGCAACTCTGTAGGAGTTGCGATTTCGCAGCCCAGGGTTGCGGGCGAAGCACGCTACCCTGGGTAACTGCCCCACTAACCTGACAACTCTGTAGGAGTTGCGTTTAGCCGAAGGCGTTACGCGCATGAGGATAATGAGTAGGAATGGGTAGATGGTTATTATCAGATTGAGTATAACGCCTTCGGCTAAGCGCAACACTTTACCTTTCCGCGTCGCAAAGCGCCGCGCCGGTGACCTTCGGTTCTGCGTTGCTCCACCTTATTATATATATACCCAGGGTAGAGGCGCTGCGCACCTCAACCCTGGGCTATGGAAACGCAACTCCTACAGAGTTGCCAGGGGTGCGTTCTGTCCGCGATAGAAGCCCCATCCCAACCTTCCCCAAGGGGAAGGAGCCGCACCCAACAGCCTCAAACACAGCAGGAAGGGACTCCCGCCCCTTGGGGAGGGTTGGGGAGGGGCTTTCGGTTGGTTGGTGACGGGCTTTTGGTTGGCTGGGGCGGGCCCTCTAACTATCCTCCACACCTCTCCTGATATCCTTTGGCGTCACGCCATACGTCTTGCGGAAGGCGTGATAGAAGCTCGAGGTATGTTCAAAGCCGCAGCGGCTGGCTATCTCGTCAATGCCCATCCTCGTGTCGTTCTCCAGTAGATGCCGGGCACGCTTCATCTTGATTTTCATCACAAACGAGGCGGGCGAACAGCCCGTTATCGCCACTATCTTGCGATGGAACTGGCGTGAGCTCATGCACAGCTTGTCTGCCAGTGCATTGATGTCGAGCGCCTGCTTGTCGAGCAGCAGATAGATATGGTCTACGGCCTTGGCTACAAACCTCCGCTCGGCATCGGTGAGCCTGCCCTCTTCGTCGTTGTTGCTGCTTGTCATGCCATCGCCAAACTTGCTGCGCAGCGAGCGATGCCTATCGAGCAGCTTCTCGACCACCGTGCGCAGTTCGTCCACATTGAACGGCTTGGAGATATAGGCGTCGGCACCCGCTTTGATGCCCTCGATGCGCTCCTGCTCTGTAATCTTCGCCGTGACGATGACGATGGGGATATGGTTGACCACCTCGTTGGCCCTCACGCGTCGGCAGAGCTCCAGACCATCCATGTCGGGCATCATCACGTCGGTCACTATCAGGTCGGGCACCAGGTCTATCGCCTTCTGCAGTCCGTCGCCTCCGTTGGTGGCATAAGCCACGCTGTAACGGTCGGCGAGCAACTTGCCTATATAGGCTGCGATGTCGCGGTTGTCCTCGACCACCAGCACCGTGTACTGGCTGTCGTCGCAGTCGCAGTCGGTGAGCGCCTGTTCCTCTGCCGGCAGCACCGGCATGTTGTCCATCGTCTTCTCCGTCAGCTTGTTCTCGCATACGTTGTTGATGGGTATCTCTATGCTGAATGTTGTGCCTTCTCCCACCTTGCTCCTTACGCTTATCTTGCCATGCACCGAGTCTACCACGTTCTTCACCAGCGCCAGACCCACACCCGTGCCTATGTTCTTGGCATCGCTCTCACCCTGGTAGAACGGTTTGAACGCATTGGCTGCCGTCTCTTCGTCCATGCCTTCGCCCGAGTCGCTCACCTCCACGTGCAGCGTGTCCTCGATGCGCCACATCGACACGTTGATTTTACCGAACTCCGGCGTGAACTTCAGCGAGTTGGATATCAGATTGTTCAGCAGCTTGCTCACATAGTCGGGCACAAAGTCCATCGTCACCTCCTCCTTGACATACAGCTGCAGGTCGATGTTCTTGCTGCGGGCGTAGTCGCGATAGGTGTCTACGAGCATCGTCACATAGGTGGTGATGCTGCCGTTGCGCCAGTCCAACTTGCCCTCCTTCGACTTGAGCTTCGAGATGTCGAGCAGCTGGTTGATGAGTGTCAGCAGACCCTTTCCCTGCCGCTCTATGGTCAGCGCGTGGCTCTTCACCTCGTCCTGCGGGTTCTTCTGCAGTTCCTGACTCAGTCCGAGTATCACGGTGAGCGGCGTCCTGAACTCGTGGGTGATGCTCGTGAAGAAGTTTTCTCGCATCTGCGCCACCCTCTTCAGGTTCATGTGGTTGTGGTGGTTCACGCGCTGTGCGTAGAAGAATATCACCAGCGCACAGCTGAGCAGCAGCACTATGATGACGAAGATGACGCTGCTCACCATCCGTGCCGACCGCTCGCTCTGCAGCGTCATATTCGCCGCGTCCATCATCCTTGCTTGCTGGGTGCGTTCGATGGCGAGTCCCGCGTTCTGTATGCGGTTCACCTTCTCCATGTCTACCACGCTGTCCTGCATCGCGCCCGCCTTCTCGTGGGCTGCGAGCGCCGCACTGTAGTCGCCCGTGCGTTTGTAGTGCTTATAATATAAGGTGTAGACCTCTGCCAGATATTCATACGACTTGATTTCCTCCGCCATCCGCTTTGCCTTGCCCAGGAAGTTAAACGCCCTGGCGTTGTCGCCTTTGGTCAGGTTGATGCTTGCCAGCGCGATGAGCGAGTTCAGCGCATGCCAGTCGTCGTGCGAAGCCTTCATCAGCTCGTAGGCTTTCTCATATTCCTCCTCTGCCTTGTCATACCGTCGCTCCCGTTCATACATCGAACCGTAGTAGGTATGGCAGAGCGAGATGCCGAGCATGTTGTTCACCTTCTGGTTCAGCTCCATCGACTTGCGGAAGTACGCCCATGCCGAGTCGTTCATGTTCTGATGGCGGAAGATGGAGCCTATGTTGGCGTAGTTGATGGCTTGCCCCAGTTCGCTCTTCAGCTCCTTCTCGCCGGCGAGCGCCATGCGCAGCGCACTGTCGGCGCGCTCGTAGTTGCCCACGGTGAGGTAGATGTTGCCCAGTCCGTTGAGCGCCACCACGCGACTCTTCTTCGCCACGTGCGAGGTGTCGCCGCTCGCCTTGCTGATGGTCCACGCGCGGTAATGGTAGTCTTGCGCCACGTCGAGCACGCCCAGTCTGCGGTAGTCGGTGCCCAGGTTGTTGAGCGCCTGCACCATCTCCAGCGTGTCTTCCAGGTCTTCGGCGAGCGTCAGCTCTTCGCCGTGGTAGCGCAGCGCCTCGTCAAAGAGGCTCTCGTTGCGCATCTTCCAGCCTATCTCTCTGCACACGATGATGCGTCCCAACACATTGTCTTCCTTCTCCATACGCTTCTGCAGCATACGGAGAGTGTCGATATTGTGTGAAGAAGAGATGAGGCTGTCCAGACTTTTGCGCACGGCCATAGGATTCGTCGCCTGTCGCTGTCCGCAGGCTATCATCAGCAGACCGATTACTATCATGTACCACAGTGTGGTGGCGTTGCTCTGTCGTGGGGTATTCATAAGCAGCACTTTTTTGGAGGAGTATTAGGTTATGCTTGCAAAGATAATGATTGTTATCGAAATACAAATCTTTTTTCCCCTTTTTTCTTTTTTCCCCCGCGATTTTTATCATTTCATCGCTGGCGATGGTGCGCATCATGGTAGCAGGGCCAGTCGCGTCGCCCGAACAGATAGTAAAGACACTCCGAGCCATCGCCCCCATCCGCATTTCCGTCATTGCGACGAATACGGATGGTTCTGATAAAACAGAATTAACCTCCTTCGTCGTATTCCATATTAATTAAGGCATTTGTAATTAATAACGCATCGTAGATGGCGCGCTCCCAACGACCATGAGTAGTTAGCCCAAGGTGGATGGTGCGCTCCCTGCTGTAATGTATGGTTGGCCCATAGCAGGCGGTACGCACCCTTGGCAACTCTGTAGGAGTTGCGTTTCCCCAGCCCAGGGTTGAGGTGCGCAGCGCCTCTACCCTGGGTATTGAACCATAAAAGGATAGCAACGCTGAACCGAAGGTCACCGGCGCGGCGCTTTGCGACGCGGAAAGGTAAAGTGTTGCGCTTAGCCGAAGGCGTTATACTCAATCTGATAATACCCATCAAAAAATAGCAGCCCATCATCCTGCCGTGGGTAACGCCTACGGCTAAACGCAACTCCTACAGAGTTGCCAAGGCAGAGAAGCCCCTCCCCACCCCTCCCCTCCCCAAGGGGCGGGAGCTCCTCGCAAATGCCTTAGACACAGCAAGAAAGAGCCCCCGCCCCTTGGGGA
>NZ_NPJM01000023.1:0-3206 GCF_002251455.1 Prevotella sp. P4-51 | reverse complement strand
TCGAATTTTATTTGTTCCTTTGCAGCGCCTTGTTACGATTTTCGCTTGTTTTCTAATTGCAACACTAAGATAAGTGAAAAATCTGACACGGCAAAATCCTAGGCAACTTATTGTTGCTCAGGAACTTGTAAATAATGTTAAACTGTAGTGTTGCGGAATTAAGGTCATACTAAAAAAACTTAAAACGATAAAAATAATATTCTTCTGAGCAATGACATCGGTAAAAAATCAAGACTTTACATCCATTTCATCTCATCCGTCCACGTTTATCCATCCACGCCTATATATAAGGGCGTGGATGGATAAACTTACGGACAACGGATATCGCAAGAAAAACTATTTACAATATTAACATCTACCTGCCCGCTCAAAACCCATAGTTACGTTTCCGAATTTTCCCAGTTAGAAAAATTTTCATGCCCAACTGGAAAAAAATATTTTTCTAACTGGGAAAAAATAATTCTGCAACAAGGCATTTTTCCTCCCTTTTCATTGCTTGTCAAGGCACCAAGTCAGAATTAAGCCTGATGAGAAGCACAGTAGCTTTTTTCCTAAAAAAACATAAAAACTTGCGATTCGTTCTCTTTTCTCATATAGAAGTAGTACCTTTGCAGCCTAATTAATTATTCGCAATCATGTAAAAAAGAACAGTTATACACAAAATACTAATTGCTGGATGGGCAGAATTAATAATGCCCAGTGTATAACTTATGCTTTATTCCCTTATTGTCTAACATTTTAATGATTGTGAATAATTATGAGCTTACAGATTCAAGGTTTATCATATATACACCCTAACAAAGACATCTTATTTCAAAACATCAACTTCAGCATTTCATCAGGGGAGATATGTGCTATTATTGGTAATAACGGTGTAGGAAAATCTACACTTTTGAAAATCATAGCAGGAAAACTTTGTCCTGCGACAGGAAATGTCTCGTGTGATGGCATACTATACATGATACCACAGCATTTCGGGCAATTCAATGGTATGAGTGTTGCGGAAGCATTAGGGCTGGCAGACAAGTTAAATGCCTTGTCAATTATTTTAAATGGTCATGGTACAGAGAAAGAATACGAATTGCTTAACGACGAATGGGACATTCAGGAACGTGTGATTGAGGCCTTTTCACGATGGCAAATAGGTCATATTACTACAGACATGCTTATGGAAGACCTCAGCGGTGGCGAGAAAACAAAAGTGTTTCTTGCAGGACTGGATATTTACAATCCTTCCGTTATCTTGATGGATGAACCTACAAATCATCTTGATACGACTGGCAGGACTTTGTTATATAAATACATTGCCCATACAAACCACGCGACTATCATTGTCAGCCACGACAGAACATTATTAAATATGCTTTCCGTGATTTATGAAATGTCTCCGACTGGCATGCGGTTCTATCCAATGAATTATGATGAGTATCGGAAAACCGTCGATGCGGAAATTGAGGCGAGAGTGATACAACTGGAAAATCAACAGAAAGAACTTGCAAAAGCCGAGAAGTCTGCCCGCAAAACCATGGAACGTCAACAGAAACACGCTTCAAGAGGGGAAAAGCAGAGCGCAAAGAAATGTGTGGCACGCATTTCCATGGGGTTGTTGCGTGACAAATCGGAAGCAACCACTGCACGACTGAATAAAGTGCAACAAGAAAAGATGGAGGCAATGAGACAAGAGATACATGAAATGCGATCGTCCATCAATGAATGTATGAATATAAAAATTGACATTGGCAATGCTCTTTTAGCCAGTAGAAAATTGCTCGTAGAAGCGAAAAATGTTTCCTTCAAATATGCGGGACGGAATACGATGTGGTTGCAAGCTCCTTTGAATTTATCCATATTCAGTGGTGAACGCATTCGAATTCAAGGAAATAACGGCTGTGGCAAAAGCACCTTACTCAAACTGATAACAGGCGCATTGCAGCCTACAAGTGGTGAGATGTTTCGCAATGAAACACTGAACATACTGCATCTTGACCAAGAATACTCATGCATTGATAATGAACTGACGGTTTACGGTCAGTTGGAGGCTTGTGGCTCCAAGAGACCGGAACACGAACTTAAGATGCTGTTGAACCGTTTTTTGTTTACATCTTCTACGTGGGATAAGAAATGTGGAAATCTTAGTGGTGGGGAGAAAATGAAACTTGCCTTATGTCACCTGATTGTCTGTGACAATGCTCCAGATATGATTATCGCAGACGAGCCAACCAATAATATTGACATTGCAAGTATGGACATACTGGCTACAACATTGAAGAACTATAAAGGAACACTTCTTGTGGTCAGTCACGATGAACAATTTATTCATGACGTGGGTATAGAGCGGACAATAAACATTTCCTAATGGGACTTGTCAAGACAAGTAATAGTGTTCTTATGTTATTTTCTTGAAAAAAGCACCTGAATCTCACTATTTTTTTGTAAATTTGCAGCGCCTTAGAAGGAGTCGCCGAGAATTCTTGCAGCCCTCGAACAGGCTTTGAATCATTTATGAATTGGATTATACTAATTATAGCCGGCTTCTGCGAAGTCGGATTTACTTACAGCCTCGGAAGGGCAAAATCCGTTGAAGGCCTTGCATGGTGGGGCTGGATTGCCGGATTCCTCGTGTTCACAATTATGAGCATGGGATTGTTGGCAAGAGTCACTCAGACACTGCCGATAGGCACAGCCTATGCCGTATGGACTGGCATAGGGGCTGTTGGAACTGTTTTGGTGGGAATCATCTTTTTCCACGAACCATCAACCTTTTGGCGTTTGTTCTTCATCTTCACATTGATATCATCAATTATCGGACTTAAAATCGTATCTTAATATGATAAAAAACTTAATCCTCAAATCCGCAACAGACTTCAAGTGGCTCTCAATTCATAATTAAACATTTGATTCTATCCGACTTCTGCTATAATTTTAAAAAAATCCTCTTTATTCCGCCCAGCATCCCCTTACCCCATAATGCGACTTGAGGTAATACGCAGTTACAGCCCATAAAGCGAATGTTGTCATCCAAAGTCCGTCTTAAACGGTTTCTCGTAGGCATCATTGCATGTGTAGATGTTGAGTACAGATTGCCTTGCAGTCATGATCCACTTGGCAGGTACGGAGATGAATCTGAAGACAAAAGCCTTTATGCGACTCGTTTTCTTGAGCCCAAAAGCCTTGGTGTCAAGCCTGCTCATGATGGTCTTGTAGAA
>NZ_NPJM01000022.1:0-779 GCF_002251455.1 Prevotella sp. P4-51 | reverse complement strand
CTTTAAGCCTCACGAATACCTTTATGAGTGTTTGGATGCTTTGAATAAGCAGA
Organism: Prevotella sp. P4-51; assembly: GCF_002251455.1. Lineage (NCBI taxonomy): Bacteria > Pseudomonadati > Bacteroidota > Bacteroidia > Bacteroidales > Prevotellaceae > Prevotella > Prevotella sp. P4-51. The sequence goes on along the minus strand of NZ_NPJM01000022.1, from coordinate 726 downwards.
CTTTGGACCATAAAGAGTTTGAAGTTATTATAATTCTTAATGGTTGTAATGAACCTTATCATTCATCTATAACTAAGCACCTTTTGTTACTGGGTGGTCTCAATCTACGATTATTACAAACTGATGTTCCTGGCGTTTCAAATGCCCGTAATATAGGAATAGAAAATGCCAAGGGAAAATATATAACATTTATAGATGATGATGATTTGATTTCTCCGACATATCTTGATGATTTGTTAGCTGTAAGTTCTCCAACTTGTATAGGATGTGCCAATTCTTATGCTTTTGTGGATGATATTTCTGAGAAAAGAGATAATTTTATGTCAAAAGCATTTGAAAAATGCAAAGCCTTGTCCTTTTCTTTATTTAACTATCGTCAATTTTTATCACCACCTTATGTGAAATTGATTCATCGAGATATTATTGGTATGAATCGTTTTCCTATTACATTAAAGAAAAGTGAAGACTCTGTCTTTTGTCTTTTACTGTCTCCTAAAATAAGAAAAATGGCATTGGCTTCAAATTCTGCTATTTATTATCAAAGAATACGAAATGGTTCTGCTATGAGAGCAAAACATTCTTTTAGTAATGAGTTAATTCAATTGTTAAAGTTAGAATTTGTGTATCTAAGAGTATGGATTAAAAATCCATTTGCTTATAATTTAAAATTCTTTATATCAAGAATTATTGCTGGTGTTAGAAATTTTTTGTTTTATATAAGATGAA
>NZ_NPJM01000021.1:0-3946 GCF_002251455.1 Prevotella sp. P4-51 | reverse complement strand
ACAACAAATAAACCATCTGTAAATTCGTGCTGTTTATGAAACACTTTCCAGGCCTTGTGACTATTGGTTACTGATTTTTTGTTGTATCGGTTTAATCGGTTATGCCTATTATTATGAATGGATAAAATTAGATACATTAGAACAACAAAATAGGGAAACTAATAAAATGCAAGAAGATATCATTTATTCGGCCATACTTGTGCGATGGCAGAGGAACAACCTTGTCAATTCTATCAAGACCGAAGCACAACATCTTTTCGTCATCTTCAGCGGCAGCAAACAGATACCAACGTCTATTATATTCCTTCAAAAGGTATGGATGCAGATTGACCACCAACTCTTGTTCTGGAGAAGAAAACTTATGGTAATGAATTTCTACGACCTGTTTCTGTGAAGCAGCCGTGAATAATTCACCCAATAAATTTGAATTCTCTAAAGGGTTTTTCGTAAATGAAATGATCTGACGCTCACTTTTGTTAATTCCCAAGCCTAGGCGAAGCCCTTCCAAAGCATCAAGATTTGGCAATCCATCAAATTGTCCCAAAAGAGAAAGAGCTTCGGAAAGCAGATATTCCTCATCACTGGTCATTTCCTTCTTAAATATAGAAAATGATGGTTGAGCATATCTCAGACATTGCTTCATATATGACTTCTGTTTTTCCTTGCTATAGCCAGGAACAGAATATCGCTCTATATCCACCATGAAGGGACCTTCATATTCAAGGTAGTATATATCTTTCTCTATGGTACGACGAACCACACCATTTGTATCAGGGTACATGTCTGCCAAACGATTACTTACTTCTTCGGTAAGATCATCCAAAGAGTAATTATGATACCGACTACTTAGGAGTTCATCGAGTATCTTATATCTGGTCATTGCATTTTTGTTTGCTGGCATAACGTTTATGATGCTATAGCTAATTTATAATCAGGATTGTACTTTCCTTGCTTGTTTACTTCTTCACAAATGTTTCGTACAACGATAACTCCATCAACGCTGACTGTCATCAACTTTGATTCGTCAATTGAAAAACCAGCGTTCGCTACATTTCTAAAGGCAATTTTGTCACCTTGGTCTTGCCAATGTGATAACATTTCGCGAGTTTCAGTATCGTAGATATACACATCGTTGGATGGAACATGTCCTCTTCCACCTAGAGACTTTGCTTCATATCCCTGGTTTGATAATGCCATGAGCTTACCTGACGGACTAAAGCATAGCAACGAACGGTCTTCTATTCGGAAATGACTCCTAATAAAATTAAAGTCGTTTGCATTTTCTTCATTGAACTTTTCAAAGTCACTCTGATTTATAAGGTATAAATCCGGAGCACTATCGTATGTGCCAAATAAACCATTCTTTGTAAATGCACAAATCCAAGTTGCCCATCTTGCAATCTCTGTATCACAGATTTCGCGTTCAAGCGATAATGACTTTGTTACCTCGTTATAGTTTATCTTAACGAGTTTCAAATAACCATTATTACCAGGTTTGCCTACAATTCCAACATATTTATTGTCATATGAGAATGCCACATAATTCAAAAAAGACAATGTGGTATCCAGTTCAATATCTAGTTCTTGTTCTGCATCCACCACACCAACTACAACATAGTGTTTGATATGAAGGAATATTGCGCTGAAGTCAGGATATGCACTTTTCTGGATGTTGTCCAACCACACTTTTGCACGTTTATTTTCGTTCGAATATGATTCAAAGTACTCTTTATGTTCAGAAACAAGAGATTTTCTTTTGCTTTCAATCTCCGATTTCTGTTCATCAGTATAATTAGCAGAGAATGACGTGTCGTATTCTTTCTTAATATCAAAGAACTCATCCCTTGATATTTCTTTATTTGTAAGTCTGTTGAAATAACGAGACTTTAAGCCTGTCTTTGCATATAACTTACCATCCGGACTGATGAATGCATAATACTGTGCATTAGATTTTTCCCATTGGAAAGTTATTGGATTATAAACTTTCAGTTCGCGACCACCTACACGTCTTCCATTAACATCCTCCATGAATAGCAAATTACCAGTTTTATCAAAATCCACAAAGTTGCCAGTTAACACAGTTTCTTCTTTTTGATCAAGAATATTATAAAGTGCATATTTATTGCCACCTTTAGAATATACTAAATATTTGCCATCAGAAGACATCTTTGCTTTAGTATGCTTTTCCTCCTCAAAACTTATAGTCTTAACTTCGTTCCACTTTGTGTTCGATAACTCATAATAACTATACGCATTGTTATTCTTGCATACCAGTTTGTTCTCTGATCTGCAAACAATTCTGTAAGCCGAAATCTCCGAACCATCTATGATTATCGGAGCCTGTGTTTCTCTTGAAGGTATAAAGTCAGCAACATCATTCTTGCTAGCGAAGGTGGAAACAACCTCGCCATTTCTCAGCATGAGATATAATGATGAACTAGCCTTAAAAAGAGCTTTCTCATTTTTGATAATTAAGTCGTCTAGGCCTGGTGACGCATTTGCACCACTGCCGTAACTTGTCTCATATCCTTTGTTTGAGATCCATACAAGCCTTTCTCTATAATTATAGAATGGATTTGATACACGATCTGTTTTTTTATAATATGTCATCTTGCTCTCGTACATCCTTTCCAAGCATTCAACAACATACACTCCATCCTTTGTTGGGTAGAAGATGACTGATTGATTGATATAATCAAAGTGTATCTCTTTCGTAAAGGATGTAGATTCATCCCCTTTCGCGATTTTCTCTCTACATTCCTGTGCAAAAGACTCGCTTAGATTTGAATATTCCTTTTTGCTCTTTGAATTATCAAAACGATTTGCCCATGTAGGGTTTTTGATAACAAGACCATTAATATTAAAGTCTGTGATAAGAGGGGTGTACTTAAATACCCCTTTTGTTAAAGCACTTGATTTCAAATCAATGTACTCATATTGAGAATACTTATATGTGATAAGATACCCAGAAGTTGTCACACCAATAACATTGTCGTTCATCTCAAACTTTTGGGCATAATCTGAATCTATATCTATAGCGTAGATATATTTATCTTCCATTACATACAACAAGCCATTCTCATTGTCAACGTGGTAGAAGTCTTGTCCTTTTGGGTTTTTATTTTCGAATTCAGTCTCAACTGAAAGGTTTTCTGTCCTGATAATACTAACAGAAGAATTGCACTTGTCAAGAACGTATAGCGTCTTAAAATCTTTGCTATGTGCAATAATTTCACCTATCTCTAAGACTCTTCTATACAGAGTTTGTCTGCATTAAATATACTTAGCGACGTACCATCAGAATGTTTTGTGGAGAACAAGAGTTTACCGTCTGTTATATACTGAATATCATTCGGGCTAAGATAGTTTTCTGTATATACATATGTCTCTATAGAAGGATCATAGATATGAATACGATCCTTCATAACAAAAATAATGTACGGAAAATCATCAAAGACATAAGCACGCTTCAAATCGCTACTGCCAAGACGTAACGCATTCTCAACACAAATCTTCTGACGTTCATTTGTCCGATTACTTATTACGATATATTCTCCGGCAACATTGAGTTTTGGCAAAACTTTTGTTTCACCAGCTTTTACAACTCCTTCGAACATCTTATGTCCATTGAAAAGGATTGTAAATGACTCTTCTTTTTCTGAGCGTACCTTATATTCTGTATTAAGGAACCCATGTCGTGGGTATATCTTCAAACAATTTTCCATATCTAAAATTTGCGCTATTTTTAAATTACGCTGCAAAGTTACGTTTGACAGACGAACTCATTGTTCGTAGCAACTAAATTACTTCATATTGCTTGTGACTTACCCTAAAAAAACTTGACACTTTTGGATGCCTAAAACAAAAGTGTATGAGAACAAAAGTAAAACGTGAAAGAGATCGTGTCCTAAATGAAGCGACAGGTCAGTATGAATGGGTATGGGTA
>NZ_NPJM01000020.1:0-12333 GCF_002251455.1 Prevotella sp. P4-51 | reverse complement strand
CCCGTCTTCAAGGTGCAGATACTCTCCAGCTCAGCCTTTGTCAAGGCGGGCGACAAGCACTTCAAGGGCCTTGCCCCAGTGGACTGCTATCAGGAGGGAGAATGGTACAAGTACACCTATGGTGCCTCGACCGACTACAACGAGATTTCCCGTCTGCGCAAGTCCATCCTCGACCGCTTCCCCGAAGCCTTTATCGTGGCTTTCAAGGGCGGCCAGAAGATGAATGTGGGTCAGGCCATCCGCGAATTTAAGAGTAACAAGTAAAATCCTAATTAATACAACAACGGCAATGAGTTTTTTCACCAAAGAAGTAAGGATAGCATTAGCAGCCATCGTGAGCATCGTTCTGCTCTTTTTCGGCATGAATTTTCTGAAGGGCAAGAGCCTCTTCTCCAACGACAACGTATACTTTGCCAAGTTTGACAACATCAGCGGACTTACCGCCTCCAATCCCATCTTTGTCAACGGCTACAAGGTGGGTACAGTCAAGACCATCGATTTCGACTATGCCCATGGCGGCAGCGTCATCGTGGGCTTCGGCACCGACCGCCAGCTCGTCATCCCTGCCGGCACCACCGCCGAGATAGAGAGCGACATGATGGGCAACCTCAAGGTCAATCTCCTGCTCGGTCACGACGCGACCGCCACCGTTCAGCCCGGCGACACCATCACCGGCAGAGTCAACGGAGGCCTGATGGACACCGTGGCAGAGCTCGCCCCCACCATCGGACAGATGCTGCCCAAGCTCGACTCTATCATGGCGAGTCTCAATACGCTGCTCGCCGATCCCGCCGTGGCCAACTCGCTGCACAATGTCGAAGGCATCACCGCCAACCTCAACACCTCGACCCGCGAGCTCAACACCCTGCTGGGTACCCTTAACCGCAACGTGCCCGGCATGATGGCCAAGGCCAACGGAGTGCTCGACAATACCGAGCGACTCACCGGCAATCTGGCTGCAGTGGATGTGGCTGGCACCATGGCCAAGGTCGACCAGACCGTAGCCAATATGGAGCAGTTTACCGCCAAGCTCAACAGCAACGAGGGCACCCTCGGACTGCTGCTCAACGACCGCCAGCTCTATCTGAACCTCAACAAGACGCTCGTGAGCGCCGACACGCTGCTCAACAATCTGCGCGAGCATCCCAAGCGCTACGTCCACTTCTCGCTCTTCGGCAAGAAGGACAAGTAGAGCCCCGCTGCGCCTCGGGCACAGCCACCACAGACGACACCTTATTATATATAGGCAATTGGCAGACCGCTGCATGAGGTCTGCCAATTGCCTTTTTCTATGCCTCGATGGCGCGGGCTGTTCTGGCGATGACGCACAAGCTGCTGCAAGGGGCGATAAAGCTGGATGCGTGGTTTGAACTGGTGGTTGCACGCCACGAACTGTCGGTTGCAAACCACGCATTACTCCTTTCACGCCTTGATTTTATCGCAGAGATGATGGCGGCGAGGCTTGATGAGGCTGCCGACGGTTCTGCGGAGAGTAGGGTAGTGGTGGGGCTATGCAGCTCTTACGTCGTGATTTCTATGGACTTTGTCGGGGCTGTCATCGTGCTTCTATCCCTGATTAAAGCCCTTGAGGGAGTGATTTCTATGAAAATATTTTGCCACGTCTGCGTCTTTTACTAACTTTGCACTCGGAATACAAGGCGTATTCTAAGGGGTGCTTGGGCTCTTGCCCAGGCTGAGATTATACCCACTGAACCTGAAACGGGTAATGCCGACGCAGGGAAGACGTCCCCTTGATGTGTTTTTATAAAACAGAATGAAAATGAAAAAGATTGTTTGCATGGTGGCCGTATGCTTGTGCACAGCCGGCGCCATTGCGCAGACTGCCGACTCTCTGAAGATGATCAATCTGCAGGAGGTGGTAGTCAAAGGTGTGCGCGCTCAGCAGAACGCACCCTTCGCAGTAGCTAACTTCAAGAAGTCAGAGCTCCAGAGCTTTGGCAAGACCGGCAGAGAGCTGCCCTTCCTCTTCGCCAACACTCCCGGCGTGGTGGCTTGGAGTGAGAACGGTACTGGCATCGGTACCAGCCACATCCGCATCCGTGGCGCTGCCGACAGCCGTATCAACGTGACTCTCGACGGTGTAGCCCTCAACTCTCCCGAGGACCAGTGTGTCTTCTGGGCCAACATGAACTCTTATGCCGCTCTCATGGGCTCAGCCCAGATCCAGCGCGGTATCGGTACCTCTACCAACGGCGACGGTGCCTTCGGTGGTACCATCTCGCTCGCCACTGCCGCTCCCAGTCTGAAGCCCCAGCTCGAGGTCAACGGCGGTTTCGGCACCTACAACTCCTACAACGTAGGCTTCAACTTCTCTTCGGGCCTGCTCTGGGACCACGTGGTCTTCAACGGCGCCTATCATGAGAGCAGCACCGACGGATTCCTGCATGGCACAGCCGGAAGGCAGGGTTCTTATCTGGGTGCCGTGACCTACTATGGCGACAAGTTTACCCTCAGCTACAAGAATGTGGGCAACTTTGAGAAGACCGGCCAGGCCTGGAGCGGTATTACCGGCGGTAACGACGACGCCACTCTCATAGCCGACGGCATGTATACCTACAAAGACCTCTACAAGAAGGGCTTGGGCCGTTACAACTCGCTCTACGAGGGGTTGGTCTTCGACGACGATAACTATACTTTCCCCAAGGATGCCAACGGCAACTACCAGACCTACCGCTACAAGCTCAACAACGGCAAGTACTGGGACAAGACCACCGACAACTTCTATCAGAACCACAACATCCTGTCGGCTGTCTTCCAGCCTTCAGCCCACTGGAGCCACAACGTAGCCCTGCACTATACCTATGGTTATGGCTACTATGCCGAGTTCCGCCCCAACAACAAGTTCAAGAAGTTTGGTCTCACCTACTACGACAACGAGGGCAACTTTGTGAAGCGCTCTGACTTTATCCGCAAGAAGGGCCTCACCCAGCACACCTACGGTCTGGTGTACAATGCCAACTACAAGGACGACAGCTGGGATGTGCTCGGTGGTGTCAACCTGCAGCAGTTCCGCGGCGGCCACTTCGGCTACCTCACCTATATTGCCAACGAGGGTGCCAACGCCCAGTTCCGCGCCAACGGCGACTACCAGTATTACGACTCGGATGCACGCAAGAACGACTATTCAGCCTTCGTCAAGGCTACGCTGCATCTCAATGCGGCTTGGGATATCTTTGGCGATGTACAGTACCGCCACGTAGGCTACAAGACCGATGGCAAGAACGACAAGTTCTACGAGCAGGCTGACGGCACCTACAAGAACCAGATGCTCAACATCGACGAGCAGTACAACTTCGTGAACCCCAAGGCCGGTATCACCTTCCACCAGGATGGTCACAAGGCTTACTTCTCTGTAGCCTATGCCAGCCGTGAGCCCGAGCGCAACAACTTCACCGACAACGGCAGCTACGGCTCTCCCGATGCCGAGCACCTGCTCGACTTCGAGTTGGGTTACAGCTACTCAGCCCGTGACTGGAATGCCGGCGTAAACCTCTACTATATGGACTACAAGGACCAGTTTGTGCAGACCGGTGCCCAGAGCGATATCGGTGAAAACCTCACCACCAACATCGACAAGAGCTACCGCATGGGTGTCGAGCTCACCGCCGACTACAGCCCTCTGTCATGGCTCACCGTGGCTGGTAACGCCGCCTTCTCAGCCAACCGTCTGAAGAACTTTGACCAGTACTACGAGAACTGGGATGACGAGACCAATCCAGGTAAGGTGCATTATGACAAATCGACCTTGGCATTCTCGCCATCTACCATCCTTAACGGTTTCATCAACGTTCACCACAAGGCCTTCGAGGCTGTATGGCACACCAACTTCGTAAGCCGTCAGTATCTCGACAATACCGCCACCGCTCTGCGTTCGCTCCCCTGCTACTCGCAGACCAATGTCAACATGAACTACACCTTCAAGAAGGTGGCAGGCGTGAAGGAAGCCGTTCTGGGTCTGAACCTCTACAACATCTTCAACCGCCACTACGCTGCCGGCGGTTGGGTGTACAACGCCATCGGCTATGGCATGTACACCACCGACAAGCCTTACACCCAGCTGGGCTATATGCCTATGGCAGGCTTCACGATGATGGGTACGGTGACACTGCGCTTCTAACCGACGACAGCGATGGAGACATTCATCATCGACCACTGGCTTGACATCACGACCACCCTGCTGGGGTTGGCCTACATCCTCTTCGAGTACCGGGCTTCGGTATGGCTGTGGCCCGTGGGCTTTGTGATGCAGGCACTGGGCGTGGTGCTCTACTACGAAAAAGGACTCTATGCCGACTGCGGCATGGAGTTCTACTATATCTGCATGACGTGCTACGGTTTCTATACCTGGACGCGCGGTCATCGCGGCGAGGCGAAGCAGAAGTCCGACAAGCCCATCACCCACTTCGAGCGCCGGCTCATCCTGCCCTGGACTCTGCTCACGCTCACTATTTGGGGTGTCATCTACTATCTGCTGGCCTACCACACCGACTCTCGCGTGCCCGTGGCCGACAGCTTCACCACAGCGTTGAGTATTGTGGGCATCTGGGCCCTCGCGCGCAAGTATTTGGAGCAATGGCTCATCTGGATAGCGGTCGATGTGGTCACCTGTGGGCTCTACTTCTACAAGGACATACCCTTCAAGGCGAGCCTCTACGGTCTCTATGTCGTCATAGCCGTGGCAGGCTACTTCAGATGGAAGCGCGAGATGGCTAAAAGTGCATCATAGACATTGAAAAAGAAGCTGCGGCAAGGCCGTAGACTCACATAAATTTAGTAAATTTGTCTCATCAAATCAAACCAACGATTATGATGAGACAATTTTTTATCCCTTTGTTTGCGCTCATGACCACAACGGCATCGCCGCAGACCGGCTCTGAGCGCGAGCCGGTGAGCTATATCGGCGGAGAGATATGCAATCCCCGCCTGCACGATGGCGGACTGGCCTATGCCATCGGCGCTGAGAATGTACAGGTGATGCGTGCCAACCGCACCCATCCCGACGAGGCCGACGGTTATGGCTGGACTTACAACCACGCAGCCAACATCACCTACTGGCACGGCAAGTTCTATCTGGAGTATCTCTCCAACCCTGTCGACGAACAGCAGCCGCCCGGCCAGACCCTGCTCGTCACCTCTGACGACGGCCGCCACTGGAGCAAGCCCTTTGTGGCTTTTCCCCCTTATCAGGCTCCCCAGGGCGTGACCATCCCCAAGCCTTACTATGGTTACATCATGCACCAGCGCATGGGTTTCTACACCGCTCCCAACGGCCGGTTGCTCGTGGTGGCATTCTACGGTCACAGCTACAACCCCTTCAAGGAGGGAGGTATAGGGCGCGTGGCGCGAGAAATCAAGGCCGACGGCACGATGGGTCCCATCTACTTCATCCGCTACTCGTCTCACGCCCAGTGGAATGAGACCAACACCGCCTATCCCTTCTACACCAAGAGCAAGGACAAGGGCTTCCGCGAGGCTTGCCAGGCGCTGCTCGGCGACAAGCTCAAGACGCTGCAGTGGATAGACGAAGACCGCGGACTCGACGGGTTCTACAATCTCAAGGACTCCATCAACCGCGTGCAGGCCACCTCTTACTACCACCGCAAGGACGGCAATACCGTGGCGCTGTGGAAATGGTCGTATGCCGCCCTCTCTCCCGACGACGGCAAGACCTGGAGCACTCCCGTGCGCATCCCGTCGCTCATCATGGCTGGCGGCAAGCAGTGGGGGCAGCGCACGCCCGACGGGCGTTATGCCATCTGCTACAACCCTATAGAGACCCAGCCCTATCGCTATCCGCTCATCGCCATCAGCAGCGACGACGGCATCACCTACGACTCGATGTGTGTGGTGCATGGCGAGGTGCCGCCCAGACGCTTTATGGGCGAGAACAAGGACTTCGGTCCCTGCTACGTGCGTGGCATCACCGAGGGCGAGGCTACTCCCCCGGGCAACGACATGTGGCTCGCCTACACGGTGAACAAAGAGGATGTGTGGGTGGCTCGTGTGCCCACCCCCATCCGTACCAAGTGGACGGGTCCGGTCAATGACAACTTTGACAACATCAAGCCCCACGGCACCGTGACCGACTGGAATATCTACCGTCCGCGCTGGGCTGATGTCTATGTCAACGACCGTCATCAGCTCTGTCTCACCGACTCAGACCGCTACGACTATGCCCGCGCCATTCGTGTGTTTGAGGCTAAGCCCAAGACCGATATCAGTCTCGATGTGCAGGTGGCTGCCGAGAACGATGATCCCTTTGAGGTCGATGTGACCGACCGCCACGGTGTGCGCATCGTCTGCGTGAGTCTGCATGGTGGCAAGGTGGTGGCCAATGGCGAGGCTGTGGGCAGCTATAAGCAGGGCGAATGGCTCAGCCTCAATATCCGCATCGTCGATGGTGGGGTAGAGGTGCAGGGTCATAAGTTGCTGGCCATGCACAGTGCCCAGCACCCCGAGCGACTGAGTCTGCGCACCGGCGAGTATCGCGACCTGCCCAACCGCAACACCCCCAACCAGGAGAAGTGTCCGCCGCTGCCCGGTTGTGATGAGCGCATAGCTCCGGCTATGTATATTATAGATAATGTACGCGTAGACTGACCGCGTTACAGATAGCACGCAACCCAAGATGACTGCTCCGCAGCGAGGCGTCATCTTGGGTTTTCTGTTGGTGGAAAGGACGGTGGCGGATGGCTGCTTTCCGGTGATGATTAGTGACGGAAAACTGCTGATCCTTGTTTCTGTTGTCGTCGTTTTCACTCCTGTCGTCGTGAAGGTAGGTAGTATCTTTATAGAAAAAACGAATAAATCGCTTTGTGTATCTCTCGGTTTTCACTACCTTTGCACCCGATATGAAACAAAGTATATTTAATTCACAATCATCCCTGCGTTTCAAGCGGTTCTCAAACAAGGGCTATGCGCTCTTTGCTTGTCTGGGCCGCGTGGTACTGGTGGGAGTGCTGACGGTGCCTACCCTCAGCCACGCCAAGGCTGGAACGCTGACCACACATGTGGAGGCAGCTGCTGACACGCTGAGCCGCAAGGAGATGAAGCTCGACGAGGTGGTAGTGACCGGCTCTCGGGCTCCGCTGACCGCTTTGCAGTCGGCCAAGATCGTGAAGGTCATCACGGCCGACGACATTCATCGTGCGGCGGTAGAGACTGTCAACGATGTGTTGAAATTAGCCACGGGCGTGGATGTCCGTCAGCGCGGTGGCTTTGGTGTACAGACGGACATCTCAATCAACGGCGGTACGTTTGACCAGATTACCATTCTCCTGAATGGCGTCAACATTTCCAACCCACAGACGGGTCACAACGCCACCGATTTCCCTGTTTCTCTTTCCGACATTGAGCGCATCGAGGTTCTCGAGGGTGCCGCTGCTCGTGTGTTTGGTACCTCTGCCTTCAGCGGTGCCATCAACATCGTGACGCGCCGCAACGAGGACAAGGGTCTCGACCTGAACCTCCAGGCCGGTTCGTTTGGCACCGTGGGTGGCGACGCCCGCGTGACGCTCGGCGGCAAGGTCAACACGCATGTCAGCGCGGGCTATATGCGCTCCGACGGCGGTACGACCAACAGCGACTTCGACAAGGGTCATGTCTTTGCCGACGCCCGTATGAGTACGCGCCATGCCGACCTGGATTTCCAGCTCGGAGTGAGTCAGCAAGACTACGGAGCCAGCACTTTCTACTCGGCAAAGTACAATGACCAGTGGGAGAAGACCACTCATCTGGTGACATCGTTGGGCGCGACAATCAAGAACGTATATCGCGACCTGGAAATCAAGCCCACGGTGTATTACAACAAGTTCATCGACCACTACCAGCTTATCCACGGCAAGACCGGGGCTCAGGCCGGAGAGAACTATCACAACCTCGACGTGATGGGAGCTTCGGTCAACGCCCACATGAGTTGGCTCCTGGGCAAGACGGCTGTGGGTGCCGACTTGCGACACGAACATATTCTGAGTACGGCTTATGGCGAACTGATGGCAGAGCGCGACTGGGAGAAGATCCATGGCAGCGACCGCAAGTACGACCATAAGGGCAGTCGCACCAATGCCAGCTTCTTTGCCGAGCACAACGTCATCCTGGGTGGTTTTACCCTCTCTGCCGGCGTGTTGGCCAACCGCAATACCGGACTTGACAGCCGTATGCGCTTCTATCCCGGTATTGACCTGAGTTATCGTCCTTCAGACGCGTGGAAACTGTTTGCATCATGGAACAAGGCACTTCGTATGCCTACCTACACCGACCTCTATACCGCCAACAGTGTGCAGCAGGGCGACCGCACGCTCAGACCCGAGCGCAACGATACCTATAAGACCGGTTTGAGCTACCGCACACAGGGCGTAGAGGCCACCGCGAGTGCCTTCTACAGCCGTGGCAAGGACATGATAGACTGGGTATATGCCACAGCCGAAAGCACCAAGTACAAGGCGATGAACATAGGTCGTCTGACCAATATGGGCTATAATGTAGAGGTGGCTCTCCATCCCACGGAGTGGGTAGCCTCGTCGCCCATCACGGCAGTCACTCTCGGCTATGCCCGCATCCACCAGCGCCATGCTACTGACGAGCCTATCTATCGCTCGCTCTACGCGCTGGAATATCTGCGCGACAAGTTTACAGCCTCGCTCTCCCACCGCATCTGGCGTGCCCTGTCTGCCCGTTGGGATATGCGCTGGCAGCACCGCATGAACGGCTATCACCCTTATGCCAAGGTCGATGCCAAACTGCTGTGGCGCCAGCCCCGTTATGAGCTCTACCTGAAGGCCGACAATCTGACTGCTCACCGCTACTATGACCTCGGCGGCGTGCGTCAGCCCGGACTGTGGCTCATGGCTGGTGCGAGCATCCATCTGTAACACAGGCTGCAGAGAGTCAGGCTGCGGAAAACCGCAGCTGACAGTAATCATCATCATAGTATTAACCCTTATCCGCAATGCCCATAACCCGGCGTTGCGGATAATTATTTTTATGGTGTAGGTCATCTCCGCTGCGGCGTAGGTCATCTCGGGAGCGGTAAAGGTCATCTCCCGCTCGGTGAAGATACCCTCCAGCTATGTGGAGGTGGTCAGGGTGGTGGCGATGATGGTGGCGGTGGTGCTGCGGGTGATAGAAACAAGAAGAGGAAGCACTTGCTGTCTCTGGTGCTTCCTCTTCGTTGATATGGATGGGGTGAATAGATGTCTGTAGTGGGTTGCCGTCGCCACGGGAGGGCGATGCTGGCTATTTCTTCAACTTGAACGAGTTCTCGATGCTTATCACCTCGTCTTCGAAGGCCTTGTCGACCTTGATGCGCTTCTCTATCTGCGAGCAGCTGTGGATGACGGTGGAGTGGTCTCTGCCTCCGATGAGCTTGCCTATACGTGAGGCGGGCATCTTGGTATACTTGGCGGTGAAGAACATGGTGAGCTGTCGCGGCACCACGTAGTCGCGCTTGCGGCTCTTGCTGTAGATGGCGCTCTGGGTCACTCCGAAGTGGTTGCAGACCTTCTCGAGGATGTCGTCGACGGTGAGCGGACTGTTGTCTGTCTTGATAGCCCGTTGTATGATGCGCTCGACGAGCCGCATGTTGATGGGGCACGAGTAGACCACGCTGTAGGCGAGCAGCGAGTTGATGACGCCTTCGAGGTCGCGCACGCTGCCGTTGGCTGTCTGGGCGATATAGGTGATAACGTCATCGGGGATGCTCAGCGCATCACGTCTGATTTTCGACTTGAGGATGTCCACGCACAGCTCTTCATTGGGTTTCTCCAGCTCGGCTATCAGTCCGCACGAGAATCGCGAGAGCAGACGCTCGTTCATATCCTTGAGTTCTACCGGCGAGCGGTCGCTGGCGAGGATGATGCGTCGTCCGTTCATGAAGAGGTGGTTGAAGATGTGGAAGAAGGTGTTCTGGGTGCCAGGCTTGCCCTCCCACTCCTGTACGTCGTCGACGATGAGCACGTCGATGGTCTGGTAGAAGAGGATGAAGTCGTTGATGGTCTTGCGCATCACGGCATTGGTGTACTGTACCTCAAAGAGTCGTGCGCTCACATAGAGCACTCGCTTCTCGGGGTATTTGTTGCACACGTGTACGCCGATGGCGTTGATGAGGTGGGTCTTTCCACAGCCCGGGGGACCGTAGATAAACATGGGGTTGAACTTGCTGTTGTTGGGGTGCTCGGCTATCGACTGTCCTACCGACCGGGGCAGCTTGTTGCTGGCTCCCTCGATGTAGTTGTCGAACGTCTGCCGCGGGTTGAGCCTTGGGTCGAGTCGCTGAGGCCCCTGCGCTTCGCCGCGCTGAGGCTGCACCATGCGCTGGCGTTGGGGCTGTCGGGCTGGGGCAGCCTGCATCTCCGACTGCATCATCGGCGGTTCGCCTATCTCATTGTCCTGCGACTTTGCCACAAAGTATTGCAACTGCGTATGCTCACCAAAGACCTGGCGCAGCACATGGCGGAAAAGTTCTACATAATTGCCTTCGAGATACTCACAGACATAGCGACTTGCCACTTGGATAGTAACCGTCCGTTCTGCCTCCTTGTAATGGAGGAAGACCAACGGTTTGAACCACGTAGCATATTGCTGGGGGGTTACACTGTCGCTTATCAGCGCAAGAACCTCTTCCCAACGGGCGTCAGGAGTCACTTTCATCTGCGGAATAATCTTGTAGTCTCTCTAAGTTTAGCAATTATCTTTTATTCATCATCACGCTATTAGATTCACAGCAAGTAGATGACTTATCATTGTATGCTCGCTTGCTAATTGCAGTTCTGCAAATTTCGGAAAAAAAAACGAGATATGCAAATTTATCTTTTCTTACTTGTTTTTGTCATTTCTGCAACCATCAGATTATCAGCTATTTTCGCTGAGATGGCGGCGGTTGTTGCCGGGGTAGCTATTGTGGTTGCGTAAATGGTTGATATTTAGCGCGTTTTCCGCTCTGGCGCCGTGAGCTTGGCTCCTGTAGTGAAACATCGTGCCTCTTGCGCCCCAAAGCCCATAAAGGCAAGCGCATCGGGGGCTGCCCGAGGTGCGTGAAACATACCCGCTGTTAATTTATACGAAATCTATATAAATAATGAATATCACTTTGGCGCGATTTTGATGTTTTGGCGCTCTGAGAGCCATAGCCTCTACCGTAAAACGGCATTAGGCCCTTAGGTGTGATATTTTAATAACTGCTCGCATTGTTTTGTTTTTTTAATTCGCAATAGCTCGCTATTCCTGCTGTGGGTAACGCCTTCGGCTAATCGCAACACTTACAGCGTTGCAATAATAGTGGGGTATCTTACCCAGGGTAGCGTGCTTTCGCCCGCAACCCTGGGCTATGTAATCGCAACTCCTACAGAGTTGCCAAGGGTGCGTACCATCTACGATAGGCTACCCCATCATTGTATGCGCACAACACACCACGGGCAAACACCATTCCTCCATTGTGTGCGTACCATCAACGATGGACTCATATAATATCATTGGGTGCGTGCCGGCATCGATGGATTTCCCGTTTATTGACGTTGTGGGCGTTTCATCTACGATGGATTTGCTGTATGTTACCGTTGTGTGCGTGCCATCCACGTTGGATTTGCTGTATGTTACTGTCGGGTGCGTGCCGGCTTACTATCGCAAGCTATAATTCACACACAACCTTTAACTTATCCATTATTCAGTCATATTTTTTTTGTTTGCAGGAGGGACGTTGGCATAATAACAACGCAAGAAGCGATATACATCTTTTCTCCAACATAAATTGTCTTTTATCCCAATATAAGTAGTGTATTCCTTTTTACGTGTCTTATGATAGTATGAATGACCTCACTTAGAAAATGGGGGAGCTATTTAAGTACTATAAATTTGCAGAAATAAATACTGTCATCATCCATGCCCCATTAATACGCTTAAAATAACTCTTAAAGAAGCAACCAGTATATGGAATATATATATATTCTTCCATGGTCGAGTCTTTTAGTGTTGTATATCGTTTCTTAAAATTCTGGGAATAACAACAAGAGTCCGCCAGACTTAAATATAGATCGAAATCAGTTTTTTCATCCCAAACAAAGGTCTGTATCATCGAGTCAGCATATTCATCTCCGTTTGCCAAATATTCCATATACAAGTCACCATTGATACCTTCAACTTTGGCTTGAAGGCGTTTCTTTTGAAATTCTTTATCCTTATGAAATTTCTCTATAAATACGGAGAAATCCTCAAGAGGAATATTTTTCTTTATTTTCAACGTTTCTGTTTTACAATCTGCATTTTCTTCTTGAAATCGTTTTTGATTGTCAGAGCATGAATAAGTGCAGATGATGCAGA
>NZ_NPJM01000002.1:0-22167 GCF_002251455.1 Prevotella sp. P4-51 | reverse complement strand
AAAGAGTGCTTCACCGCTACGCAGCTGCTGGGCTGCTTTCTTGTAGTCTATTTCCAAATTGTCCATATTATAAGAACTGTGTTAAACTATTATTATTATAGCCTGACACAGTTTATTTTACACTCTCCTCAATTTAACTGGGCTATTCAAAACTCTTCCAAGATAATACGAACCTCCGCTCCAGTCAAATAGATGCTAAGGCAAGAAATGATGCGTGAAACAAATATGACACAGTGATGTTGCAGATGACAACCAATACACAGACCAATCATATACACAAAAAAAGAGGACTTTACATTATGTAAAAATCCTCTTTCTTCAGTTTTTTTGTGATTCCGTTGGGGTTCGAACCCAAGACCCACAGCTTAGAAGGCTGTTGCTCTAATCCAACTGAGCTACGGAACCATCCTTTTTGCGGCTGCAAAGTTAATAAATTTGCTTGGTATTTCCAAATATTTACTTATATTTCTTCAAATACTCATCAGCTCTTTCATCTCCCAATTCCTTGGCTTTCATGAGAGCTTTGGTTCCTTCTTCCTTATTCTTTGCCACCATATTGGCCACGCCCAACAAGATATATCCATCGGCATACTCAGGTGCAAGTTGTGTACAGATTTCTGCACTACGGATTGCCTTGTCGGTCTGGCTGAAGCGCAAATGCAGCGAAGCCTTCTCTGCCCACAGGGTTGGAGAATCACGCTGCAGCAATATGGCACGGTCCATATCGTTGAGCGCCTGCTGATACTGATGGATTTCCATTTCTGCCTTATGACGGATATAGTAGAAATTGCTGGTAATGGGCCTACCCTGCATCAACGAGTCATACTGATTGAAATCTATCACCGCTTTACGATACTCTCCTATATTATAATAATGTGTAGCACGAGCAAGAACATAAGGCGCACCCACAAAATTCAGTGGCTGGGGAGAGATCGCTATAGCACTGTCCAAGAGGGCTACAATCTCTGCATCGGGAGCCTTCATCTGCGTTTTGCACTGAGCGGCACTATAGAAGAGATCACCATTGCGAATAGGGGTCTTGGTGAGTTCCATAAACTTGTCGTAGGCAGTAGCGTAGTCTTTCTTCACAAAATAAGCCAAAGCCTGCTGATGCACATAGAGAGGCTGGTGGTCAATATCATACGCCTTATTGGCTTCCTCCAGCGCCTTATCCGCATTCCAGGAAGGATAGATGCTGTCTGGAAGATTGGAAACCTTGCTATATATCAGACGGGAATAGGCCGAATGCACATCCTCCTTCTTGGCAACTTTCTCAAGGGCAGTCTTGATGGTAGCATCTACTCCAGAGAAATCAGCCTTGGCCAGCTGTCTGTTGGCCAGCGCATTATAGCCTTCCACATAATCAGGGAAACGCTGGATGAAAGCCTTTACGTACTTGTTATACATCAGCGTATCTCTCTGTTCTGCTGTGAGAGTCAACATCACCGCAGCCTGCTCATGGTTCTTGGGAAAGTCGATAGGGATAAACGATTGTCTGAGCACAGGATTGGCTATGGCCAGACCGTTCTCCACAGTCATATCGTTCATGAAATTGGCATCAGTAGCCACAATCTGCTGTCCATCCTTGGAAATCTGGATGACACCAATCACCTGACCTTTGGAATTGACAACAGGACATCCATCAGCACTCTCATCGATATTAGACGAGAAGAGATAATAGGCATACTTCTCCATAAACGGCTCCACGCTCTGCACATTGCGCTGGTCTATGAGGGGCTTGTTGACCGAATACTGCAATATCCATACCTTTTCACCCTTCTTGCTGGCTGCGGTTGCTACAGAAGCAGGCTGCGTGTTGCCATCCACCTTAAACTTGCAGACATTATACAACTCGTTGGCACCTATCAGCGCACTTACTACCGATTGCTTGCCATTGGCATCGATTACCACCGCACTGTCGGCACCCACAAACGGCTTCCAAGAACTTATCGCTTCGCCCTTATCTCCCACAAACACGCCATGGGTTGATGCAAGCAAGGTACCATCTTTCTTAAAGGTTGTCAGAGAGAAAACCGATTTGGCGGCACTCTCTATCTGCGCACTACAATTGGTTGCAACCAAGAGTGCGAAAGCTATATAAATGATTTTCTTCATATTCTTAATAGGGATTTTGCATTTTCTATTGCGGCCGGAGTTATGTCACTGCCGCTCAACATCTGAGCGATTTCCTTGATTCGCTCGTCATCTGTAAGTTTTGTCATCCTACTCAACGTCACATCACGATAATCCTCTTTGGAAACCTTATAATGAGTCGTTCCCATGGCAGCAATCTGTGGCAGATGGGTAATGCTGATGACCTGACGGTCCTTGTCGCCCATCTCCTTCATAATCGAAGCCATCTGCTCGGCCACGCGACCGCTCACGCCCGTATCAATCTCGTCAAAGATGATGGTGGGCAACTTGACTACTCCCGAAATCATCGCCTTCAACGAGAGCATCACGCGGGCGATTTCGCCGCCCGAGGCTATCTGCGATATGGGCTGCAACAGACTGTTTTTGTTCGCACTGAACATAAACTGCAACTTGTCGGCGCCATCAGCACTCAAGGGCTTTTCCTCCATCGATACCTCAAATCTTACGTTGGGGATTCCTAATGGCACCAGACGTTGCTTAAGTTCCTTTTCCACAGTTCTCGCCGCTTTCTCGCGTGTCTGCGTCAACTGCTTCGCCTTTACCAGACATTCCTTGTATGCCCGCTCATATCGTTCCTTAAGCGCATCCAACTCATCCGAACCATTGTCAATAAGACCCAGTTGGTCAGCGATTTTCTGCTTGAGTTCATTCAGTTCTTCTATCGAACCGAGGTGATACTTCTGTTGCAGAGCATACAATCTATCCAGCCTGCCGTTGATTTCCTCCAACAAGGCAGGATTGAACTCAATCTTCTCTCCTCCCCCATTGATTTCGTCGGCTATATCTTTGATTTCGATATAAGCACTTTCCACACGCGCAGCCAGTTCCCGAGCTGGCGCATATACCGATTCTATCGAATTCAGATTGGAAGCGATGTTCTTCAGGATAGACGCCACATTGTTGTCTTCGTCAGCAAGCACGTTATTCGCATCAAAGAGCACCTGCTTTATCTCTTCAGCATGAGCCAGAATCTCACTGTCTTGCTCCAACTGCTCCTGCTCGCCTTCTTTGAATTCATCCTTGGCCAACTCCTGATATTGGAAACGCAGAAAATCTTCATTCTGCCTATCTCTTTCTATCTGCTGTGTCAAGTCATCCAATTCACGCTTGCACGTTTTCTGCTTTTCGTATGCCTCGGCAAACGCACGACGCACCTCGCCGTTCTTGGCCACCACGTCCACAATGCCGAGCATAAAATCATCCTTCTGCAAGAGCAGGTTCTGGTGCTGACTGTGTATGTCTATCAGATGCTCGCCCAATTCCTTGAGAACAGCAATAGATACAGGTGAATCATTGACAAAAGCCCTGCTCTTGCCATTGGCATTGATTTCCCTTCTCAGGATGCAGTCCTGTGCATCATAGTCTATATCATTATCAGAGAACAGACGCTCCAGATGACTGTCGGCCAAATCAAAATGTGCCTCAATGACACACTTCTTCTCGCCGTTCTTTATCTGCTTGACATCAGCACGATTACCCAAGAGCAGACCCAATGCACCCAAGATAATGCTCTTTCCCGCTCCCGTTTCTCCAGTGATTACCGAGAAACCTGGATAGAAATCAATGTCAAGCTGGTCTATCAGCGTAAAATCCTTTATATATAAATGTCTTAACATTATTCCTTAATTTTATCCCATGCCGCATTCTGACTGGCGTTGATACCAAACAGAATGTCGTATACTGTTTCCTTCTCCTTGGGCGTTCCCTTACCTTTATATATATTGGCAATTTCATCCCGCTTGTAGTCCGTCCATATCTGCGGAACAAGACTCAGCGGCTTGTTATCATGACTGTTCTTCAACAGCTCCATCGCCTTGGTTATATTGGCACGCCCTCGCTCCGCATTGCCAGCCATCTCGTCAAGCCCGGTACGGTAATAGTCATACTGAAACTGTCGGAACGGGCGCATACCTCCATCCAGATAATCATTGATAAAGGCATACCTGTTTCGACTGTCATCAAAGGCTTTCCATCCGGGATAATTCAGATTTTGCGCACTGTTGGCAACATTCATACACTGTTGCAGCACCTCGTCACCACCCATGGCAGCAAAACTGTCGAGATTGATGCCGATAATCAGATAAGCATAATAGGCAAACAGCGCAGTAAGCTGATTGTCAATATTGTCTGGAGTGAAGACAATTTGATCAAACTGGGCATATTCGAAGTTGAAGTTGTTGTCAGTATTGTTATAAAGAGTGGTAGTATAAGCCGAATTATATACCGGACGATTGGCTTGTATCAGCGCCTTGCAAGTGAAGATATTCGACGAAGCGTCATATTTGGTTACAGTGATGTTGAAATTGCATACAATACGCTCATTCTTCTGAAAATGCAGATTGGTCCATTGCCGCTCATTGACAAATTGCTCCAACTGCTTCTGCAATTCATCAAACACACTGGCATCCGTTCCCTGTATCTGCGAACGGTTGATGGTTATCTTGGCATTGAGTTCCTGAGCCTTTGCCGGCATTGCCGCCAGCATTATCATGATGTAGCCCATCACCATCACGCCTTTCATCCAGAAGCGGTTTCTCCGCGTAAATGTGCGTGTCAATATGCCGAGATTACTGCCCACTATCCTTTCTTGTTCATAAATTCACGCATACGGATACGCGTGAGCACTTGCTTGGTGTTGTTCGTAAAATCAGACGACAGCATCCAACTGTAATAACCAGGGTCCTTGCGCAGCACATCTGTCACATACCAACCCCTGTACTTACCAAAATTGAAAGCCTCCTGCTTGCGCGGATTGCCTTCACCATCGAGCAGCGGCTTGCCATTGGCATCGACCATGTCCTTCCACACGATTCTGCCTGCAAAGTCCACATTGTCATTCGATTTTGACAGGGCTGCCAACTCATCCATATCGTTGTGCAACACCTTCTCAGGGTCATCGGCCGTCTCTGGATTATACTTGTCCAACTGAGCCATCAGCACCCGATAGGTAGCCTCGGTGTCATTATCGGCACGATGCGGAGGGAAATCATCTTCCATCTTGCGACCGCAATAGAACTGATAGGCAGCAGCCAGACTCCGACGCTCCATTCTGCAGAAGATGCTGTGCGCATCTATCAGACGGGCCTTGGAGAAGTCAAAGTCCACGCCCGCACGAAGGAACTCCTCGGCAAGCATGGGAATATCAAAAAAGTTTGAGTTGAATCCGGCAAAGTCACACCCCGCAAACGCGTCTTTCAGATTGGCTGCAATCTCCTTGAATGTCTTGGCGTCCTTCACCATCTCATTGGTAATGCCCGTAAGCGCTACCACCTCATCAGGGATTACCCGCTGAGGATTGACAAAGATATTATTTCGTTCTTCCCGTCCGTCCGGCATCACCTTGATATACGATATCTGGATGACACGGTCTTTTACAATATCCAAGCCGGTAGTCTCCAAATCAAAGACTACCAGCGGTTTTGTGATATTAAGTTTCACTATTACTATATATTATAGTGGGTTCTGACTATTAGTTTGCATCGTTCAACAACATCGGCATGAGCAGCATCAGCACATCCTCATTCTCGGGCTGTTCTGTAGGTACAATGATACCGGCACGGCTGGGATCAGCGAGTTCCACCGTAACCTGCTCACTATCCAGATTGCTCAGAATCTCTGTCAGCGAACTGCCCTTGAATCCTATGCTCATCTTCTGTCCTGCATAGTCACAGAGGATAGTCTCACGAGCCTTGGTTGCATAGTCTATATCCTCAGACGAGATTACCAGACTGCCTGCGTCCAACTTGAACTTCACCAACTGGCTGCTCTTGCTACCAAAAGGCAATACACGCTTGAGAGCACTCAGCAGAGCCTTTCTATCTATCGTAAGCTGATTGGGGTTGGCTACAGGTATCACCGAGTTGTAGTTGGGGTAACGTCCCTCTATCAGTCTGCATGTCAGCACGCCCTCGTCGAAGGTTACCTCGGCATTTCGTCCATCAAACTTGATGACGACATCACTGCCATCCTTGCCCAACACACTTCTCAACAGGTTGGCTGGCTTTTTCGGGAGAATAAAGGCGGCAGGAGAATCACTCTTCACCATGAAGTTCTTGTTACGCACCAGCTTGTGTCCATCACTGGCTACGATAGCCAACGCATCCGGAGTCAGGTCAAAGTAGATACCATTCATCACCGGACGCAGCTCATCCTGCGCAGTGGCAAATATCGAACGGTTTATGTTGGCAGCCAGCGCGCCCGAATCAATCGTGATTACATTGACATTCTCAGGCATCGTCAGCATCTTGGGATATTCTGCAGCGCCCATGATGGTAAAGTTATATTCACCGCCTTGATATATCACCTTGATTGTAGCCAGCTCGGTATCAACGACTACTGTCAAAGGCTGCTCGGGCAGCTCTCTCACAGCGTCAAGCATGGTCTGGCTCTGAATGGCAAAAGCCCCTTCTCCAGAGTTACTGTCCAGTGCCACAGTAGACTTCATCATGTTTTCGCTGTCCGACGAAGTAATCGTCAGCGAACCATTGTTCACCTCAAACAAGAAACATTCCAGTATAGGGAGTGAGTTTTTACTACTGATAACCTTTGCCAGGGTTTGTAAACGGCTGCTAAGAGCGTTGCTTGATATTGTAAATTCCATGCCTATATTATTTATATGGTTTTTAATTGAATATAGGCACAAAAATACAAAAAAGCTGCTTGCGGTGCCAAAAAATAGGCAAATATTTTCGTCTTTCTCATAAAATTTAGTAATTTCGCAGAAGATAATAATCTCGAAAACAAATATATAATTATAAAATGGAACTACAAGGTAAGGTAATCGCAGTGCTGCCCGCACGCAGCGGCGTTTCAGCACGTGGAGAGTGGAAGAGTCAGAGTTTTGTAATCGAAACCCACGACAGCTTCCCTCGCAAGATGGTATTCGATGTATTTGGCGAAGAGCGTCTCACTCGTTTCAACATACAGTTAGGCCAGGAGGTCAATGTTTCTTTCGACATTGATGCTCACGAGTATAATGGCCGTTGGTTCAACAATATCCGCGCATTCGACGTTCGCTTGGTCGACCCCAACACCGTTAGCGCTGCCCCTGCAGCCCAGGCCGCTCCCGCAGCGCCTCAGCAGCCCGCCAACGCCCCATTCCCACCCCAGCCCGAGCAGAGCAACAGCGATGACGACCTGCCATTCTAATGACAGAACCCATATCATGAATATGATGACAACTCCCAAGGCCCATTAGGACTTTGGGAGTTTTTCTTTTCACGCCACAAGAGCCCGAACTACCGTCCCTCACGAGCCACTCATACCCAGACAAGATAAACCCCATAAGAGTATACCTTCTACGATATCTTTCACCACCTGCACTTTACAAGGACACACCATAGATTCCCCCACCCATGCAGAGAGACACATATATAATAAGGTATATGGAGCATCTACGCAAGTTCGGAATACGACGAGACTCATGCTCCATCCACCCCACACATCCAGAATGTGAACCACACCAGGTTGGCATTCTCGCCCCTTGGGGAGAGTTAGAGAAGGACTCCACAAGCAGCTGTTTTTTCACCGCCAAAGGCGGACTTTTTGAACGGCAGACTGCCGCTTTTTTGAACCGTGGTGGCTGTTGTCGTCATGCAATGCATGACATTGGTGATGACGGCGATGACAAGAAGGAAAACTTGTTTTCTGACTGGCGTCACCATCAGCCCCAATAAGGCGAAGCCGACAACAGCCACCACGGCTTTTTGTCTTTATCTCCATCCCTTAATAGTTAAAGCAAACAGAGGTAAAAAACATGGAAACTCTCCCACAAGCACCACCATTTACAGCGTTGTCGACAGAACGGAGCTCTATCACACCACCCACCCCATCATTTCACCAATAACTATGCGTAACTCACCAAGTTAGCATTCTCGCCCCCTTGGGGAGAGTTAAAGAAGGACTCCACATGCAGCTATTTTTTCACCGCCAAAGGCGGACTTTTTGAACGGCCTGCGGCCGCTTTTTGAACCATGATGGCTGTTGTCGTCAGGCAATGCATGACATTGGTGATGACGGTGATGACAAGAAGGAAAACTTGTTTTCTGACTGGCGTCACCATCAACCCCAATAAGGCGAAGCCGACAACAGCCACCACAGCTTTTTGTCTTTATCTCCATCCCTTAATAGTTAAAGCAAACAGAGGTAAAAAACATGGAAACTCTCCCACAAGCACCACCATTTACAGCGTTGTCGCCAGAACGAAGCTCTATCACACCCCCCATCATTTCACCAATAACTATGCGTAACTCACCAGGTTAGCATTCTCGCCCCTTGGAGAAAGTTAGAGAGGGGCACCGCAAGCAGCTATTTTTTCACCGCCAAAGGCGGACTTTTTGAACGGCCTACGGCCGCTTTTTTGAACCATGATGGCTGTTGTCGTCATGCAATGCATGACATTGGTGATGACGGTGATGACAAGAAGGAAAACTTGTTTTCTGACTGGCGTCACCATCAGCCCCAATAAGGCGAAGCCGACAACAGCCACCACGGCTTTTTGTCTTTATCTCCATCCCTTAATAGTTAAAGCAAACAGAGGATAAAAGACCTGGAAATATCCCCCCACAAGCACCACAATTTACAGCGTTGTCGCCAGAACAAAGCTCTATCACGCCTCACACCCCACCTTTTCACCAATAACTATGCGTAACTCACCAGGTTAGCATTCTCGCCCCTTGGGGAGAGTTAGAGAGGGGCTTCCACAAGCAGCAGCAACGCTGTAGGTGTTGCGTTTCCCCAGCCCAGGGTTGCGGGCGAAAGCACGCTACCCTGGGTCCAAGCCCCCCCACCATCATGGCAACGCTGTAAGTGTTGCGCTTAGCCGAAGGCGTTACCCACAGTGGGCAAACAACCCAAAGATTTCGGTATCAGACCGAATTTCGCCACAAAAGATTTTGGTATTAGGGCATAAATCCACAAAAAAGATTCTGGTATCAGACCGTATTTTGCCATAATAAATTTTGGTATCAGGGATTTTTCATGTAACTTTGAGGGCAAAAAGGGAATTATGTCAGATGTAATATTCAAGCGTAAAATCTATTCCAAACTAAAAGAATGGAAAGAAACATCTAAAGGCAAAACAGCCTTGCTTTTAGAGGGAGCAAGGCGTATAGGTAAGTCTACCATTGTAGAAGAATTCGCTCAAAAGGAATACCGTTCATACATTTTGATAGACTTCAATGAAGCCTCAAAAGAAGTCAAGGAACTCTTTGACAACTTGATGGACATAGATTATATTTTTTTGTTCTTGCAGAATATTTATAAGGCCACATTGTACGAAAGAGAGTCTGTAATAATCTTTGACGAAGTACAACAATGCCCTAAAGCCCGACAAGCAATCAAATACTTGGTAAAGGATGGCAGATACGATTATATTGAAACAGGTTCCCTTATTAGTATTCGAAAGAATACCAAAGATATTAGCATACCCAGTGAGGAATATCGACTTGAGATGTTCCCAATGGACTATGAAGAGTTTCGATGGGCAATGAATGATGAGACAACAATGCCTCTGATGCACAAGTTCTTTGAAAAGAAAATGCCATTAGGCGATGGCTTAAATCGTCAGAAAATGCGCGAATTGAGATTGTATCTGTTGGTTGGAGGAATGCCACAAGCTATCAACGCCTATTTAGATACAAACAATTTGCAGCAAGTTGATATGATAAAACGACAGATTATACAACTGTATGCAGATGATTTTAGAAAAATAGACCCTACGGGGAAAATTTCGAAACTATTTATGGCTATACCCTCACAGCTAAGCCGTAATCTGTTGCGCTACCAACCTACACCTGTAATTGGAAAAACGGGTGCTGACAAAATTGACGAGATGATTCTTTGCCTGGAAGACAGCAAGACTGTCAACGTGGCTTATCATGCAGATGACCCCAATGTTGGAATGTCATTGACAGCCGATTATGGAAAATATAAATTATATATAGGTGATACTGGATTGTTTGTGACAATGGCATTTTGGGATAAGGATTTTACGGAAAATATCATATACCAGAAACTGCTCAACGACAAATTGTCAGCCAATCTGGGATATGTATATGAAAATCTAATTGCCCAAATGCTTCGTGCATCTGGCAACAAACTGTTTTACTATACCTTCCCCAAAGACGACACCCATTCTTATGAGGTAGACTTTCTCTTGTCGAGAGGCAACAAACTTTGCCCCATTGAAGTAAAATCGTCTGGATATAAGACTCATGCATCGTTAGATGCTTTCTGTCTCAAATATTCAGATAGAATAAACCAGCCATATCTACTTTATACGAAAGATTTTCATAAAGATGGGAACGTGCTGTTAGTGCCAGTTTATATGACCCCATTGCTATAAAGCTAAAAGTTCAATATAATCAACGCCGAACAGAAGGTGAGAGCGGCCACTTTGGGGAAGGAACTCACCAGGTTAGCATTCTCGCCCCTGGGGAGAGTTAGAGAGGGGCTTCCGCAAGCAGCTGTTTTTTCACCGCCAAAGGCGGACTTTTTGAACGGCCTGCGGCCGCTTTTTGAACCATGATGGCTGTTGTCGTCATGCAATGCATGACATTGGTGATGACGGTGATGACAAGAAGGAAAACTTGTTTTCTGACTGGCGTCACCATCAGCCCCAATAAGGCGAAGCCGACAACAGCCACCACGGCTTTTTGTCTTTATCTCCATCCCTTACTAGTTAAAGCAAACAGAGGTAAAAAACATGGAAACTCTCCCACAAGCACCACCATTTACAGCGTTGTCGCCAGAACGAAGCTCTATCACCCCCCCATCATTTCACCAATAACCATGCGTAACTCACCAGGTTAGCATTCTCGCCCCTTGGGGAGAGTTAGAGAGGGGCTTCCACAAGCAGCAGCAACGCTGTAGGTGTTGCGTTTCCCCAGCCCAGGGTTGCGGGCGAAAACACGCTACCCTGGGTCTACACCCTCTCCACCATCATGGCTACGCTGTAAGTGTTGCGCTTAGCCGAAGGCGTTACCCGCAGTGGGCAAACAACCCAAAGATTTCGGTATCAGAACGTATTTCGCTACAAAAGATTTTGGTATTAGGGCATAAATCCACAAAAAAGATTTTGGTATCAGGCGGTAATTTGGCAAAATAAATTTTGGTATCAGGCTTTTTTTACCGCCAAAGGCGGACTTTTTGGACGGCCGACGGCCGCTTTTTGAACCGTGACGGCTGTTGTCGTCATGCGAAGCATAGCGTTGGAGGTATTGGTGACGACAAAGAGGAAAACTCGTTTCCCGTCAGGCGTCACCAACAACTCCAACAAGGCGAAGCCGCCAACAACCACAACGGCTTTTTGTGTCTATCACATCCTTTAATAGATGTAGCAAATAGAGAACAAATGGCAAGAGACTTTTCCCTCAACCAGTTTCCGCGGGAACGTTCCACTATGCCTTTCGGACGCCCACAAGCAGCAGCCACTCAGAACCGAAGGTCACCGACGCTGTACGACGCGGAAAGATAATGTCGTTGCGTTTAGCCGAAGATGTCACCCGCAGTTGACCTGCTGTTTCATTTATAAATCGCAGCACTTACAGCGAAGCCAAGAAAAAGCGCGGAATTTGGATGATCCCCAACGTATTGCGACCCACATAAACGCATAGAGCCGGACTCCCATACTATGGAAATCCGGCTCTATGCACCATTCTATTGGCCACATATACGGCAACAACTATTCGTCGTCACCCGACTCATCCGCAAACAGCAGATGCACCCGCCGCTTATCGCTCAATTCTATCAAAAGCTGCATGTGCTCATCATCCAATTTGCCAGCCTTCATCAGTTTCTTATTATACTTCCACCAGTTCAGAAGACCACGCTTGTCCGACTTCTTCTTGTTAGGCAGTTGCCCATGCTCCTCTACATAAGCCAATAGCTCCTTGTAGCTTTCCTGCCAATTGGCCTCACGCTTTGTCATATTCTCCATAATCTCTGCTTTAGCACAGCAAAAGTAACAAGTTCCATTGACACCGCCAAATATACTGTCCACCAATTTATATATGTAGCACGAATTATCTGCAACCGCTCATCACTACAACGCAATTATTTCTTTAGCGCTTCGAGAGCAGCTGCCGCATCCTCTTTGGCAATCTGCATACAACGAGCCACATACTCAGCACTTATCAATTGCATGGCTCCAGAACGATGCTCCATTTCTACAAAATCGTTTACCCGTTTTACCAATTCTTCCATAATTATCAATTCCCTATTATCGTCGCCGGTTTCATCAGATGACTTTTAATTTGGGCCAAAAATGTGGAAATCACGCTATCAGTATATACTATACGATGTTTCCAGAGATTTCCCTTCCACAACTTATATCGTGCAATGATATACCCCACCCCGGCAGGCTCTTTTACCTTGTGTCGCGACGAGAAGCAGTCTTCCAGCACGCGTTCTATCAGTTCAGCTTCTTTTGTTCCGAAGTTAGAGTATACCGCTGGGACATGAAAAACATCAAGCGCGAACCCCAGATAGCGATGGGCTATATGAGCCATGCACAATACGAATTTCGCCATGCCCATAGCCACACATATCTTCCAAAACTCGTCCCAATCTATATCATCTTTCCGCTGCCTTGCCAGCAGCACCCAGTCACACAACATCCTAAGCGTCATCCCCTCTGCCGCGAAATGACAAGCCGAATGACGAGCCACAAAAAGCATATTCAGCAGAGGTGAGGGCAATATGATTCTGGCACCGTTATCCAGCATATATGTCTCATGCCCGGATGCAGCCAATCGCTTGAACAGCCGTTCTATCCATCTGCTCGAACGATGCGAATGTACGTTTACAAAATCATAATGATTTTCAACCATTACTCCCCTATAGGTGAACACCGAATGATGATGGTGCCCATTGTCCACCTCGATACCCAACCGCTCATGCAGCAGCTGGTCAGCCTTCTTCCACACCTTATTGCCATCACCCATCAGATAGATGTCTATATCACCGACAGGTCTATGATTAGGTACAGGCCAATACTTAGACAACCCATACCCCTTGAGCAACATCATGTTTATGCCATTCTGCTGGTAGAACGCAGCCAACTCTCCTATCACCTTCTCATAAGCAGCATACTGCCGCTCCATGTTCATCACCATTCCGACCCACTGCATTTTACACAGCCTGTCACCGGCCGCAAACGGCGATGGAGACACATCCTTTACCCCGTCCAGCACAATAGCAGGAACACCCTGCTGAACAGCCAGGTCCAGCAAAGCGTTCCATTCTATTCTTTCCGCAAGGTCACAGACTCCACCATTGCCTAACCCCATTCGGACAAGGCGCAGCAAGAGTCTTTTTTCGGCAGTAATCATCGGTTCCTATTCTTTATAAAGCTACGTCTTGGCTTCCTTCCATGCAGACGCCTATATATATAATAAGGTATATGGCTCTGCCTTGATTCGTAAGGGCGGCGGGGCAGATGCGCCCCATCCCCAAAACGTAGCTGCTCAGACTATAATCCCTTTACGATCTCCACGAAGTTACTGATTACATACTCCACATCCTCATCATTCATTTTGGTATTCAGTGGCAGCGTAATCTCGTTCTCAAACGCATGGAAAGCATTGGGGAAATCCTTGATGTCAAACCCCAACTTCTTATAGGCCGTCATCATAGGCAGAGGCTTATAGTGTACATTGGTTGCAATGCCCCGCTCTGCCATCTTTTCTATTACCAGGTTTGCTTCCTCACGCGTCTTGCCGAGCAGACGCACCAGATACAGATGGCCAGACGATGTATAGTCCTCAGTATAATGCTTCAGCACAGCCACATCAAGTCCCGCAAAAGCCTCATCATAACGAGCTATCATCTGGCGGCGACGCGCCAGCATACCCTCATAGCGATCCATCTGCACCAGACCGATAGCAGCCACCACGTCAGTCATATTACACTTATACCATGTACCGATGATATCATACTCCCAAGCACCGAGCTTGGTCTTTGCCAGCGCATCCTTGTTCTGACCATGCAGACTCAACAGCTGCGCCTTGCGGTAAAGGTTCTCATTCCAGGTCTCGCCCGCTATCTCTGGCACACCGCTGAAGGTATTGTCCTCATTCTTGTCCAAATCTTTCACCACCAGCTCATTGCCAAAAGGCAGATTCCACGACAGTGCACCACCCTCAGCAGTAGTCAGATTCTTCACGGCATGGAACGAGAACGATGAGAAGTCAGCTATCGAGCCCACCATCTTTCCCTTGCGCGAAGCACCAAAGGCATGAGCTGCATCGCAACAGATGGCAACACGACCTATCATCTTCTGCAAGTCAGTCTTAGGAGTGAAGAGGTCCTTCTTGCGCTCCACTATCTCGAACAGACGGTCGTAGTCACAGGGAATACCCGCCAAATCAACAGGGATAATAGCCTTGGTATTAGGAGTCACGGCCTTCTCCACAGCGTCATAATCCATCTCGAGGCAATCCTTCTGCACATCGACAAAGACGAGCGTAGCCCCAACATGTTCCACCACCGAAGCACTTGCCGTATAGGTATAAGCAGGCACTATCACCTCATCACCTTCGCCTACGCCCAACAGCCTCAGAGCCATTTCGGCACAAGCCGTCTGCGAGTTCAGGCATACAGCCTTGTTCACACCCACATATTCAGCCACTTCCTTTTCCAACTTCTTTGTGCGCGGTCCGGTTGTTATCCAGCCAGACAAAATGGCATCACGCACTTCTGCCGCCTCAGCCTCCGTCATATCCGGCGGAGAGAAAGGCACATTACGCAATTTCATTGTCATAATATGATTATAAATATCTAATTGTTAAAATTATTTGTTTGGATAATTTCGATTATCGTCGATTTATTTGTTTGGATAATTTCATTTTCCGACGATTTATTTGTTTGGATAATTTCATTTTGTTATCTTTGCAACTGAAATACAACTATTAACGAGTCACCATGTACTACAAGAGAATTATAGATAAACATCTATCAGAATGGGCTTCACGCGATACACGTAAACCCATTCTACTTCGAGGAGCACGACAGGTAGGCAAATCTTCCGCTGTGCGTCATTTAGGCAAGCAATTCAAAAACTATTTAGAAATAAACTTTGAGATGGAGCCTCAATATAAAGCTATCTTCATGCCAGACCTAAATGTCAATCGCATCGTTATGCAGATTTCTGCAATATCAGGCTCAAGGATAGAAGAAGGCGATACTCTTCTCTTTATGGATGAGATTCAAGAGTGTCCAGAGGCCATCATGTCATTACGTTTCTTCAAAGAGAATATGCCAGGGCTTCATGTTATTGCTGCAGGTTCACTATTAGAGTTCGCCCTTGCAGAATTACCAACATTTGGCGTAGGTAGAATACATTCCATGTTTATGTATCCAATGACCTTTGATGAATTTCTTCTTGCCAACAAAGAAGACATATTACTCGAAGCCCGTAATGCAGCATCTTCACAATCACCTCTTCCTGAACCATTGCACGAAAAGTTAGTCAGTCTACTTCGCACATATATGCTTGTAGGAGGTATGCCTGAGTGTGTTGCCAAATGGGTTGAGACCCACGATTACCTGCTTTGTCAGGAAGTTCAAAATGATATACTTGTAAGCTATGAGGACGATTTTCCTAAATACAAGAAAAAGGCTGATGTCAATTTGCTTCGCAACATATTGCGTAGTGCCGTCGTACAAGCCACAAAAAAATTTGTCTATACCAAAGTAGGCGACTATAAAACAGTAGAAGTCAAGAGTGCGCTCAACCTGCTCATTCTTGCCGGATTACTGATTCCCGTAACTCACACCAGTGCCAATGGACTTCCTTTGGGTAGCGAAGCAGACAATTCATATCGCAAGATTCTATTCTTTGACTGTGGACTTATGCTGCGGCTTTTGGGCATCACTATAGGAGACTCTACCATGCTCACCACCCAAATACTTACAGCCACAGCAGCCGACCTTGTCAACAAAGGTACTATGGCAGAGCTTGTAGCCGGTTTGGAAATGCTCCACTATATGACTCCCAACTTGCGTCATGAGTTGTATTACTGGGTTCGTTTGTCAAAGAATTCATTAGCAGAAATCGACTATCTCCTTCCATCTCATCTTAATATTCTTCCCATTGAGGTCAAAGCAGGAAACCAAGGTGGAATGAAAAGTCTGTGGGCTTTTATGCGTGAGAAGCATATCACCGAGGCCATCCGTTGTTCATTAGAGAATTTCGGAGAGTTTTGTTATACTGACAAAGAAGATAAAGATACCATTCGTCATATCAGCGTATTCCCTCTATATGCTGTTTCGCAGATAATTAAATCTACCACATCTAATACTATGTAAACTATTCCACATAGATTTATGCCTCTTACGTTTTCTCGTCATGAGCACAACAACCTTGCTTCGCTCATGACGAGAAATTGTTTTAGATTTTTACTTTGCTTTTATACCGCAAACATCTTTGATTACATCCACGTACTTCTGTGTTCCCACCTCTCGCGTCAGGTTGTCCATAACAAACAGTCTGCCGTTAGAGCCGTACTTCTTGCAGAGGCTGCGGTTTTCATAGAGTCTGATGACTGACTGTTTAAAAGCCTCCTTGTCTCCAGCCTTAGTAAAGATACCACACTCATTACCAACCAATATATCCTTTAACTCATTCTCGTCGAAGTTGGCAAGCACCGGACGTGAAGCCGACATGATGCTCCAGGTCTTTGAAGGAACAGAGTTAGCGCCTACTCCGGGCTTAGAGATTACAAGCCCTGCATCGCCCAAAGAGAACACATGGCTAATATCCTCATATGGTTGGAATGGAATCATAGTCACATTAGTCAGTCCGTCACGTTTCACTATTTCTTCCACCTGTGCCTTGTATGCCCCTTCCCCCACAAGCACCAATCCTATATCTGGATGTGTGGTCTTCAACTCCTTCATCACCTCAAGCAGCATATCCATGTTCTGAGTAAGACCAATATTTCCGCTATACTCGATATAGAATTTCTCCCGATCAATACTATACTTGTCGAAGAGTTTGTTCTTTTCACGGGGAATATCCACCACAGCATTCTGGTCCACCCAGTTGTAGACTACTACAATCTTATCCTCAGGCACACCCTTAGCCATGATATTCTTCTTGAAATCTTCGGAAATTACTATAATCTTGTCAGCATGCTTATAGGTGAAATTTTCGATAATACGACCGATTTTCCAAATTATACCATCTTTCTTAGCCAAACCAGTACCAACAAGAGAGTCTGGGAATATGTCTTGAAGATTATAGACGAATTTCTTGCCAGAAAATTTCTTTACACAAGCGCCTATAACACCTTGAATAGGAGGAGTACTCGGAATGAACATTATATTACATTCCTTTGCATACTTACTAAATATACCTTTATATATAAGGGCCATTCCGCACAAGCCATATCGTATCGCTCTAAATATAGGGTTCTTGCCTTCTGAATACATTGAAAATCTATGTATAATCATAGCACCATTTAACCTTTTTTCATGACGATATTCTGGCTTGCAATATTGTTCTCTTATTTCATTTGATATTCCCCTACATGGCGTTGGAGTAAAAAGATTTATTTTAAAATTTTCTTCAGCAAATGCCTGATTCCTATTCATGCTCAAATAAGAACTGGCTGCATGTTCAGGATAGGCATACCCTGCTAATATCAGAATCTTTACATCCATATATTAATATATAAGGGAAGCATAATCAACACTATTATCTTCTGCTATGACAACCTCTTTACCAAGACCTCGCTTTATTGCCTCTTTATAAATATAATTAGCAAAGTTCAAATCGATATAAGAAAGTCCTACAGAATTAAAATAGATAAATTCATCATCATTATTTCTGCCTTTCTTTTTACCAGAGATTAAATCAGAAAGATTAGCATAAATATCATGATCTTTTATTATTCCTTCCTTATACATTCTACATATAGTCTGAGTTCTATGTTTGCTGGCTTCCCAATCATCACAAACAATTTTCTGTGCTTTTAATGCCACCTCAAACTCATCTTCCCATCCTCCTACATGAATATAAAGACCACCTTTGGTTATATCTTTAGCTTTCAATACAGGAGCTTGCCCACTTATAGCAGTTACTATAATGTCTGCATTAGAAGCACATTTATAAGAATCATTATCACATGCAATAAAATTCACGTCAGTAGTAAGATCTTTAAACTTAGCTATAAATGCTTCTTCACTGGATGAAGAACGAGAAGAAACACGACATTCCTTTATTGTTGGGAACAAATGCTTGAGTAATGCAAAATGCATACGCGCCTCTTCGCCACTACCAATAATACCTATTGTTTCTACTTTTGTTGGTGCAAGATATTTTGCTGCTACACAGCCAACGCTTGAAGTACGCATCTTTGTCACTAAAGTTCCATCTATAACAGCAACGGGAAAACCTGTTTTAATTTCTGACAACAACATTACACCCGTCACATTTTGAATACCCTTTGATGCATTAGTTGGAAAAACAGAAACCCATTTCATACCACAAACCATATCTTCACCTAACAAAGTTGCAGGCATACAGTTTATCCTATTTTGAGTTTCCTGATCAAATATCTGGGAAATCTTATCTGGGAATAGCACATTTCCATGAAGATATTTCATAAAAGCATTTTCAACTACACCAAAAAGAGCCTTTGTATTACCCTTGAATATCTCAGCAACATCCGTTTGAGATATAATTTTTATTGAAATATTATTCATTGTATAACCAATTAAATATCGTAAAGCATTCTTAACACCATATTATTACCTTGCTCATCAAGAACTCTAAGATTGTCATGTATTTTATCAAGAGACAACTTCAAGTCATTCTTATCCTCATAAACAAACTGTACTATAGCAACATTCTGATTGAACGACCCCAAATCTTGGACCTCGTATCCTATAGGTTTTGTTATTGTTTTAAATACAACATTATCACCCAAATTTTCCAAGCCTTCTATTTT
The DNA here is from genome assembly GCF_002251455.1 of Prevotella sp. P4-51. Taxonomy (NCBI): domain Bacteria; kingdom Pseudomonadati; phylum Bacteroidota; class Bacteroidia; order Bacteroidales; family Prevotellaceae; genus Prevotella; species Prevotella sp. P4-51. Next base: position 3,061 of record NZ_NPJM01000002.1, on the reverse strand, counting down.
AGTAATAGTACCGACTCCTGCATACACGGGATATACAGCATAATGATAACCACGCTCTATATTTTCAGATATTAATGAAATATGTCCATAAACTTTGCTTTCACCAGTAAGAGCGTAATAAATATCAGATGCCACTTGATTGATTCCTGTCAAGTAATCTACAGGATAGATTGAAATAGAACCACCATAACGGAACCCTACTTCATTAAAATAAAAATTGTCCCCATCATGAAATATCTCTATCCAAGCAGATCCCTCCTTTATACCAATGGATTGAAACATTTTTTCGACACTAGTATCAAAACGTGAGCGATATTCTTTTGTATACTTGCTCTCAAAAGTGAATAATCCTCCAACATATGAACCATGATTTTCAAATTTTACTGGGTATTTATCTTCCAAACCAGAGAAAATAACTTTACCATTGCTAAAGGTATAAAAGACCACTACTCCAGTATTTTTCACAAACTTTTCACATATTACAGATTGTGTTGGAGAATCGGCTGCTGCCTTTTTATATCCTTCTACTAATTCGTTAGCATTTCTGCATATTGAGAAACCATTACTGCCACATCCATCAGTCGGTTTTGTTATCACTGGATATGCATCTGATGGCACGGAACCTTTAATATCATTTAAATTAATATTATATTGTGGTACTACAGGAAGACCACTACTTATACAAAGTTGCTTGAACTTTGCCTTATTTTGCAATAATTCCCACTGTTCCTTATTACAATAACATGGAAGTCCCAATTCATTAAGATAGTTAGAAGCTGCACTTATCACAGTTTCACTTCCACCCATGTATACACCATCAATATTCTTGCTCTTAATTAAAGTTTTCATTGCAGATGCATCAATAGAATTTACATTATAACCTTCATCTGCAATACTAAAAATGCCACCAGACTTATCATTACCAGTAGCTATCAAAGTAATTCCATGTTCATCAGCAATTCTTTTTATTGCCTCTTTCCATGTACCTCCGCCCAAAAGCAAGAGTCTCTTTCCTCTTAGTTTATCCATAATTTTATTCTGTTTTAAATACAACTCCATTTATTAATCTCTCTGCTAACTCTATAGCCTTCTGAGGAGTCTTCTCTGTAACTATCACATGCCCTGACCGACAAAGACTTGAAGTAACCTCTGGAATCTCATCCCCCACCTTATGATATATTTCCCAAAGATACACTCGAGGGTCAGCAAGTATCTCCGTATTTGATATATTTACAAGTTTTCCTGGTGTTGGGCAGAAATAACGTATGCAGACTCCCTTAGGTTCTTCTTTTGGATTCAAATCAGGTTCAACACCCAAGGCAACATTAATGGCTGCTGCAACCATATCAACACCAGTGCTTAGATGCGTCAACTCTGTAGAGATAAAGTCACCACCAAGGCGAGCACCAATCTCCATCAAGTATGCCTTACCATCCATCATTTTAGCCTCAGCATGACAAGCGCAATTGTTTACACCCAAAGCCTTAACTCCGGCAACAGCAGCAGTCTTTAATGTTTCTACATCAGCAGCAGAAAAACATGAAGGTTGATTGTGTCCTAACTCCACAAAGTGAGGAGCACCTGTAGTCTTTTTGTCTGTGACAGTAAGCACATTCACATTGCCGTTCCATACAATAATCTCAATCGAGAATTCAGGACCTTCAATAAACTGTTCAATCAATACCGACTGGTCACGGCTTTCATTAAGAGCTATATCATAAGCCTTAACAAAATCAGCCTTGTCCATATCACGAGAAACCTTAGCAATACCTCGCGAACCAGAGTTACGAGACGGCTTCAATATGCCATCAATAGAGAAATCATTCTGCAAATGCATCCAAGCATCCTCTACATTCTCAGTTAAAAAACTTTTGGGAGAAGGTGCATTCCCTTTCTCAAAAGCCTCACGCATCAAATGCTTATTTGTGGCACGTATTGCTTGTTCACGGGTAATACCTGAAAGTCCTAACTCTTCATTAAGTCTACCCATAACATTCATGCTCACCTCTGAACAAGGATGTATCACACCATCTATCTTTTCTTCATGAGCCACCTTCAACACATCTTCTTCAGAAGTAATATTTACCACAATGGCTTTATCGGCATATTTAAGTCCAACAGCATTAGGATCACCATCTACTGCTATGACATATATACCCATTTCTTTGGCCTTCTTTATTACAGGAACCTGAAGAATACCAGCAGCTAATACTAATAGTCTTTTCATTTTTTATATGATTGTTCCGTATTAATATTTTCTCTAAATAATACCGATTTTATTGTTTTGAACACAATCTTTAAATCCATCATAAACGAGATGTTATTTGCATAATAAGCATCCCAATGAAATTTCTCTTCGTTCGTAATAGAATTACGGAAATAAGCTTGAGCATAACCTGTTATACCAGGTTTTATCTTATAGCTGTCACGATGATCTTGATTCATGGTTTCAAGACTCTTTGTAGGATTGTAAAGTTTAGGCCTCGGTCCCATAAAGCTCATGTCACCAATCAGAACATTCAAAAATTGCGGAAATTCATCCAAACTTGTCTTACGCATAAATTTTCCCACTGGTGTTACACGAGGATCATTATCGCTATTAAATGTTGAGCCATCAGGATTTTTCAAATCAGGTGAATTAACATACATCGAGCGAAGTTTAAACATCTTGAAAGGTTTATAATCCATTCCTGCACGAGTGGCATTGTAAAACACAGGTCCCATATCTGTTAAATAGATAATAGGAGCAAAGACAATTATTACCAATACTACAAAGGGTAACGCACACAGTCCGATTACAATATCAATCAGACGTTTAAAGAAATGAACATACATATTATTATCGTTTTTGTTTATAACTAATATTGGTTATTTACTTCATTTTATTTGTCAGATACGATAATTAAAAGTATTAAACTTTCTTACATCTTCGTATATCAAATACCCAAGGGATATACTTATTAATAAATAAAGTAACAATAAATGCTATTATTAAAGACATCAACCAAACTACAATCAACCCAAATAATGTTGGAGCCCCTATCATTCTATTCAATAATAT
>NZ_NPJM01000019.1:0-15000 GCF_002251455.1 Prevotella sp. P4-51 | reverse complement strand
TGAAATCTTGTAAAACAAATCAGTTCAACTAACAGAACTTGTAAAGTAAAACAGAGAACTGAATAAAAGTAGTAAACCTAATTAGTTAATCGCATCCAATTCTGTCAACTAATTTTAGGAATAGTCAGGGAAAAAACAATGTGGAGGTCATAATAATGCGATAAACTTTTGTGATATTCAAAGAAAACACGTATATTTGCAAAAATATTACGAATATAATAGTTATCTTTATGATTATTCAGTTTTCAGTAGCCAATTATTTGTCGTTTAAGGAAATGTCTACCCTCTCTTTGGCGACCACTAATTTGAAGGAGACAGCGATATCCGAAACCGACTCTATGACGGAAATGGGAGGCGCTATCCCTGCGGTGCTTCATGGAGCTGCCATTTATGGAGCCAATGCCTCGGGCAAATCCAATTTTGCCAAGGCGTTTGCAACATTCAAGTGGCTTATCATCAATTCAATCAAAGAACTGCAAGCTGGAGACGCGTTGGATGTGGAGAGCTTCATGCTCAATGACACGACAGCCAAGGAGCCCTCTATGTTTGAAATTGTGTTTTGCAATGTAGACTATATTTTCCGCTATGGCTTTGAGGTTGACGGCGTTAAGGTGCATAAGGAGTGGCTGTATCGTAGAAACAACAAGAAGCGTGCTAAAGAAGTGGAGTTGTGGTATCGCGAGGGTGATATCTACAATGTCCATCTTTCGTGCGCAATAGCGAAAAGCGTTGTAGCCAACAAGATGGTGCGTGACAATGCGCTGCTTGTTTCGGTGGCTGCACAGTTCAATGATGAGACGGCCGTCAGCATCGTTGACTGGTTGAACGACACGTCAATCATCACCAGTCATGATGATGAAGTGATGTGGAAACGGGCTGCCATCAAACTGGATGACCAGAAGATGCGTAAGCGCATCGTTGACTTCTCGCGCTATGCCGACTTGGGTATAGAGGATATATATAAGGTGAATGATGAAGTGGTCAGCAGTCATATACAGTATGACGATGATGGTCGGGAAATGCAGAGAGTTTCATTCCCGTTTGAAAGCAACGAGTCGGAAGGAACGGTGAAGTATTTCCAGTTGGCGTATCCCATTATTGACGCGCTGGATAATGGTAAACGCCTGGTGATAGACGAGATAGACAGCAAGATGCACCCCATGTTGACGAGCAAAATCATAGAGTTGTTCAACACGAAGGCAACCAATCCTAATCATGCCCAGCTGATATTCACCATCCATGATACCAATATTCTGAGTGCCAAGATACTCAGAAGGGACCAGGTGTGGTTTGCGCAAAAAGATATGTACGGTGCTACCAAGCTATATTCCCTTGCCGACTACAAGGTGAGAAACAATGCGTCTTTCGAGAAGGAATATCTTGAGGGCAAATATGGTGGAACGCCCATTGTCGGTGACTTCTCCAAGTTGTTTGTCAATGAGGAGGACTGACAATGGCAAACTATAATCCGAGAAAGGAACGGAGCCTGAAGCGCCGTACCAGTTACAGAGATATCAAGCAATCGTTCTTGATAATCTGTGAAGGTGAGAATACTGAGCCAGACTATTTCAATGCTTTCCGATTGACCTCCGCTTCGGTAAAGGCACTGGGAAAAGGGAAGAACACCATCAAACTTGTTGAAGAAGCGGTAATCATCAGGGATGAAGAACGACGAAAAGGCCATGTCTTTGACCAATATTGGGTGGTGTTTGACAAGGATGATTTCCCAAGCCATGACTTCAATGAAGCCATACGTCTGGCGGAGTCCAATGGATTTCAGGTTGCCTATAGTAATCAGGCATTTGAGTATTGGTTTCTGCTGCATTTCAATATCTACCGTGGCTATATCCACCGAAATGACTACGAGCAAATGCTCAGCCAACAGATGAAGGTCAAGTATAGCAAGAAGGGTAGCTTCACGAACAAAATATATGGATTACTGTTGCCATATCAGTCGGAAGCCATATCAAGAGCAAGAAAAATATTGGCAGAGTTTGGTCAAACGCCACCATCGCAAGCTGTATCGTCAACAACAGTGTTCAAACTCGTTGAAGAGTTGAACAGGTTTATATAAGGAGAACTGCGACTCATCTCTCCGTGTTTTCCCAAGTGACGAGTATTCCCATCATATTGTGGGCTATGGGCTTGGGTGGCATCTTCCTCTTTGCGAAAGCACGGATGATGCCTGTCGGAGGGCTACGTAATCGCAATGCCCAGCCTCTAAGAGTCGTAAAATGCCGCGCCAAGTATATCAGGTTCAGCGATAGCGCAAGGAGCAGTATGGTATCTATCGTGTCCATAAACTCCTTCTCCGTAGGGACAACTGGCGAAGATCCTCTACGCCCTCCGCCTGCTGTAGTCACCTTCAGCGATGCAATCACAACAGCCAATCAACCTCGTATCGATGGCCTCTACCGCAAAAAAACCGAACGAAATGCCACAAAAAAGCCGATTGAAATGCCACAAAAAAGCCGATTGAAATGCCACAAAAAAGCCGAACGGAATGCCACAAAAAAGCCGAATCGTTTGGTAATATAAAGAAAATCACGTACTTTTGCATCAGTAACAATATTAATGTCATTATGGAATATCTACCAAGAATTGCTGACGATGTATTGAGAGAAAGGTTGGACGCCTTTGGCGCTGTGCTCATTGAAGGCCCTAAATGGACGGGCAAGACGACCACTGCCCAGCAGCAAGCCCAAAGTGTGCTGAAACTGCAAGACCCTGATAGAAGAGAGGAGAATCTTGCAACTGCATCAACCATGCCATCATTGCTGTTGAAGGGCAAACAGCCACGCCTTATAGATGAATGGCAAGACGCTCCCATGCTCTGGGATGCGGTGCGCATTGCGGTAGACAAATCTGGTGGAATACCTGGTCAGTACATCCTTACCGGTAGTAATACGGTTGATATGGGAAAAATCTACCATAGTGGAATAGGACGTATATCACGTATGAAAATGTTTCCAATGAGTCTATGGGAATCAAACGATTCATCGGGTGAAGTTTCGCTTAAACAACTGTTTGACAATCCTGATTATGATATTGATGGTGCTACCAGCAAGCTGAATATACCTGACCTTATTAGAGTGGCTTGCCGAGGTGGATGGCCTGTGGCTCTGCAAATGTCCGAGAAATCGGGCATGCTGGTCGCAAGCGACTATGTAAACAGTGTTTGCGAAGTAGATATCTCGTCTATTGACAATAAGCAGAGAAATCCTAAGATAGCCAGACAGATAATGCGCTCATATGCACGTAATATCAGTACTTTGGCCAAGCGAACCAGTATTCTGGCTGATATTACATCTGGAGACATTACCCTGTCGATGGATACAATGGATGACTACATCAGTGTGCTTGAGAGAATTTTTGTTATCCAAGATATTGACGCCTGGTGTCCAGCTATAAGAAGCAAAACCGCCATTCGAAGTATGCCAAAGAGAGGTTTCTCTGACCCCTCTATAGCTATAGCCGCAATGGGCGTGAATGCAGAAGGACTGGAAATGCAGCTCAAAACATTCGGGTTTATCTTTGAGCAGATGTGTGCAAGAGACCTTCGTGCTTACACTCCTGGTTTTGGCAATCATTTATCCTACTATCGTGACCGTTATGGACTGGAAGCCGACTTGGTGCTTCATCTTGATGACGGGCGATATGCTCTGATAGAATGTAAGTTAGGTAGTCAGGAGATAGAAGAGGGTGCGCAGCATCTGAAAGAAATCAAAAGACTCGTGCAAGAACATAATAAGACAGAAAAGCAAGTCCAACTACGTGAGCCTGACCTGCTGATGGTTATCACCGGAGGTGAAATGGCTTATACTCGTCCTGATGGTGTCAAAGTTATTCCCCTTGCTTGCTTGAAGGACTAATCACAGGTTTTCCTTGTGCCTCTCTTCAAGGTGCGGAAGCTCAATCACACTACGGGTAAACGAGTCAGAATTTTACCTATTCCACCTCGGTAAAGTTGGGAATTGTGCCGCGTATGGCAATGCTGAAGATGTTGAATTTATTCAGCCCAGGGTTGAGGCCAACAGTGCCTCTATCCTGGGCTTTTCATATCCATTGGCAACTCTCATTGGGTTGCCACGGAGCTGTCGGTTCCCATTCCAAATCTGTGGGGACTTGGGAGCGAAAGAGAGGGGGATGATGGGGATATGGGGTTGGTGGTGGCGGGATTAGCCCAAGAGGCGGCGGCTGAGGTAGCGGACGGGGTACCAGACGGCGAGCCAGCCTACGGCAATGACAGTGATGAAGATGAGGGCTACATCGTCGTAATGGACGCTGATGGGGTAGGCGTCGACGATGAATGAGGCATCGCTGTCGCCGAGGCGCACGAGCCCGAACTGCTGCTGGATGAAGCAGAGCAGGAGGCCGATGACGATACCCATCACTGCACCGGCGACGGAAATCATGCGACCCTCGAAGAGGAAGATGCGGGCTATCTGGCTGTCGGTGGCGCCGAGATTGCGGAGGGTGACCACATCGTTTTTCTTGTCGATGATGAGCATGGAGAGCGAGCCCACGATGTTGAAGCACGCCACGATGAGGATGAAGGTGAGGAAGACGTAGGCGAAGAGCTTCTCTATCTTCATGATTTTGAAGGTGTCGTCCTGCTGCTCAAAGCGGTCCTTGACGGTGTAGCTGTCGCCGGCGATGTTGGCTATCTCGCGCTTGGCGTCGGCAATGTCGGTTTCGGGCTTGAGGCGCAGTTCGAGCGAGGAAATCATGCCCTGCTGCCCGAAGAGATTGCGGGCCCAGGCGATGGGCACGATGATGTAGCGGGAGTCGTACTTGGACTGCTTGACCATGAAGAGCACACCGGGAGAGTCGAGCGAGTCGACGACAAAACCCTGCGTGGGGTCGGCCAGGTCGAGCTGACCCTCTCTGACGGGGGCATAGATGCGCAGCGCGTCGGTCCAACGGGTGCCGAGCGTGAGCTGCTGGGCGAGCTGTACGCCCACGATGCCGTAGTTGAGGTTGGCGGCGTGGAGACAGAATTCGCCGTCGCCGTAGAGAATGTCGGTGATGCGGGTGAGGTCGCGGAAATTGTCGTCGACACCCTTGATGGTTACCATCGCCTGCTTGTCCTGGTATACAGCCAGTGCATTGTCCTCGACACACTCGGTGGCAACATCCACATACGGCAATTGGCGTATGCGGGTGAGCAGCGGGTCGTCGGCAGGAGCCGTCTTGCCCTTGACCGGCGCAATCTCTATCTGCGGGTCAAAGCTGGTAAACAGCGTGGCCACCAGGTCGTGGAAGCCGTTGAAGGCGCTGAGCACGATGACCAGCGCCACCGTAGCCACGGCGACTCCGATGACAGAGATGAGGCTGATGACATTGATGGCGTGGGTACTCTTCTTGGAAAAGAGATAGCGCCTGGCGATGAATAACGGAAAGTTCACTATCCTTTTTTCAGAAGTTCGTCAATATGTTCGAGATAGTCGAGTGAATCGTCGATGAAGAATCTCAGCTCGGGGATGATGCGCAGCTGGTTGTGCACGCGGGTACCCAGTTCGTAGCGTATGCTCTTCTCGCTGGCGTTGATATTCTTCATTATCTCTTCGCTGCGATCTGAGGGGAAGATGCTCAGATAAGCGGTGCAGATGCTGAGGTCGGGGCTGATGCGTACGCGGGTCACGCTCACCAGCACGCCATTGGTCTTGCGCGTCTGCGATTGGAAAATGGATGATAACTCTTTCTGCAGGAGTCGTGAAATACGGTTTTGTCTTGTTTCTTGCATTTACTCTAAATCTATATGTTCTATGTTTACGTGTTCGTGGAGGAACATCCGAGCACCTTCGGCAAACTTGTCGGCGTTCTCGGTGGTGAGGTAGCGGCAGGTGGCGTTGCGTGTACACTTCTGCTCAATCTCGGGGTGGCGCACGAAATAGTCCTTGAGGCTACTGGCCACATACTCGCCCTGGGGGATGATGCGCACGCCGGGTGGAGTGTATTTGAGTATCTTGGGCAGCAGGATGGGGTAGTGGGTACAGCCCAGGATGATGCTGTCGATGTCGGGGTCGAGCGACATCAGCTCGTCGATGCGCTTCTTGACGAAATAGTCGGCACCGGGACTGTCGGCCTCGTTGTATTCTACGAGCGGAACCCAGAAGGGACAGGCCACGCCAGAGATGTGGATGTCGGGCCAGAGCTTGCGAATCTCCATGTCGTAGCTGTGGCTCTTCACGGTACCCTCGGTGGCGAGCAGACCCACATGGCCGTTGCGTGTGAGATGTCCGATGGCCTCTACCGTGGGGCGTATCACGCCGAGCACGCGTCGCGAGGGGTCCCACTGGGGCAGGTCGTTCTGCTGTATGGTGCGCAGAGCCTTGGCCGAGGCGGTGTTGCAGCCCAGGATAACCAGCTGGCAACCCATGCGGAAGAGCTTGAGCACCGCTTGGCGGGTGAAGTCGTAGACCACATCAAACGAGCGCGGACCGTAAGGCGCGCGAGCATTGTCGCCCAGGAACACATAGTCATACTGGGGCAGCAGCTGGCGTATGCCATGCAGGATGGTGAGTCCTCCGTAGCCCGAATCGAAGATGCCGATAGGGCCTGGAGTCATGGGCAGCCGTTCGCTCATTTCAGACACTCTTTGACCAAGGTCGTGATGTCTTCGCCAAAGGCGCTGTTGGCGTAAGGCAGATTGTCGTTGTCGGTGTTGAGGATAAACATGAATCCGCGTGCTTCGCCTATACCACGCAGGGTTTCGGCCAGCTTGGCCTTGAGGGGAGCGTAAGATTCTGTCTCAGCCTGTGCCAGCAGTCGTTTGGCCTCTTCCTTGAACGCTATATTCTTGGCTATCAGTTCCTGCAACTCCACCTGGCGCTTGCGGAGGATAGTCGGAGCAAAGTCTTTCTGACCTTCAAGAAACTGTTCATACTTCTTGTTGAACTCGTCTTCCACGCGCTTCATCTCGTTGTCATACTTCTGCTTCAGGTCGGCCAGTTTGGTCTGTGCCACAGCATACTCGGGCATGAACTTCAGCACCTCCTGATAACTGAGATAACCATACTTGATGGTAGTCTGTGCCTGTGAGATCATAGGCAGCACCAACATAACTAAGGAAAAAAGCAGCTTTCTCATATCGGTAAGTTTTGTGTATTGAGAAAAAAGGACAGGCACTCTGGCCTGCCCTGTCATTTGTGATGAATGAGTGTCTGGATTACTTGCCTACCTTGGCCTTTACTTCCTCGGTAACGTCTTTCACGTTGTCGCCGAAGAACACTACGCCAGATGTGCCAATCTCGAAGATAGAGGTATATCCGCCAGCCTTGCCTACAGCTGTGATGGCGTTCTGTACCTTGGTGAGGATTGGCTCGAGCAGTGCGTTGTTCTTTTCAGAGAGTTCCTTCTGAGCGTCTTGGTATGCCTGCTGGATTTTGGCGTTCAGACCCTGCAGCTCTTCCTCTGTCTCCTTCTGCTTGGTAGGGTTCATGGCGCTTTTAGACTTCTCGTACTCCTGAGCCTTGCGTGTCAGCTCGTCCTGCATTGACTTCAGGTCGTTTTCCTTCTGCTTGCTCAGAGCAGCCATTTCTCCCTGTGCCTTGGCATAGTCGGGCAATGACTGTACTACTACCTGGGTGTTAACTTTGCCAAACTTCTGGGCGAATACAGCCATTGGTGCGCAAAGCATCAGCATCAAAATAAGTTTTTTCATTTCGTTTGTATTTAATTGTTATTAGTTATTGTTAGCGTAACCGAGTTTCTGGAGGATTTCGTTGGAGATGTCTATCTTGGGCGAACCGAAGATGATGGCGCTGTCACTGGCGCGGTCGAGCACCAGACTGTAGCCACGCTGCTCGCTTATCTCCTTGACCACGTTGTATATCTCTTCCTGAATGGGCGACATGAGGCTCTCGCGCTTCTTGAACAGTTCGCCCTCGGGGCCGAAGTACTTCTTCTTCAGGTCGGCGGCTTCCTTCTCCTTCAGCATGATTTCCTCCTGCTTGGCGGCCTTCTGCTCTTTGGAGAGGAATACTACCTCGTTCTGGTAGTTCTTGTACATGGTGGCGGCTTGGGTGTTGAGAGCCTCCACTTCGGCCTGCCACTTCTTGCTCACCTGGTTGAGCTGCTCGTTGGCACGCTCATAGGCGGGAATGTTCTTCAGCACATACTCCATGTCCATCAGGGCAAACTTCTGTGCCTGCGCCGTGATTGCCATCAGCGCCAGGGTGCATATTGCCAATATTTTCTTCATACTTTTCCTTTGCTTGGTTTATGTATGTGACGCCGACGCTGTGATGTAAGTTACAGCGCCCGCGTCGCTTTTAATGATTATTATCAGAATTCCTGACCCAGGATGAAGTGGAAGTTGCTGCCACCCTTCTTTCCGTTGATGTTGTCGTTGTCGAAACCGTAAGCCCAGTCGATACCCATCAGGCCAACCATCGGGAGGAAGATGCGGACACCGATACCTGCCGAGCGCTTCATGTCGAAGGGGTTGAACTTCTTGGTGTCGGTCCATGCGTTACCGGCTTCGGCGAAGCCCAGACCGTAGATGGTGGTGTTGCCCAGCATGAATGGGTAGCGCAGCTCCATGGTGAAGCGGTCATAGGCGTAGCCGTTGTATGCCAGCGAACCGTTCTCATAACCACGCAGACCCACAGTCTCTTCGGCGTAGCCTGATGAGTAGCCACTCATACCGTCACCACCCATGTAGTAGGTCTCGAAGGGCGACTTCTTGTACTTGTTGTAGCTGCCCAGCAGTCCCATTTCCACGCGGGTCATCAGCACCAGACACTTCTGGCCGTTGGTCAGGGCGCTGTAGGTCTTGGCCTTGAACTTCCACTTGTGGTATTCCACCCAGCGATATTTCTCCTGCTGTTCCTGAGAGTAGGTGGCCGACTGGTAGTTGTTGGCGAGGTTCTTGTAGTCCTTGCCGTCCCACTTAGACCATGGCGGAGTGAGCGTTACCGAAGCCATGAACTCCGAACCGCGGCGGGGGAAGAGCTGGTTGTCGGTAGAGGTACGGCTCAGCGAGATGCTCAAGTTCAGGTTGTTGGCATTACCATTGGTCATGAGGAAGTAGCGCCAGTTCTTGAGCATATAGCGAGTGTAAGCCAGCGAGAGCGACAGCTGGAAGTAGTCGTCGGGCCAACGCAGACGCTTGCCCCAACCCAGCGAGAGACCAAACATCTTGACAAAGGTGTCGGGGTCATAGTAGTTCTCGTAGTTGTTGTAGTAGCTGCTGCCATAACCATACAGATAGTTGTAGTAGTTGTTCATCGCAGCACTATTATAATAGGTACTCGACACGTCGGTCTGCTTAGAGAAGAAGGCGCCGACAGAGAGCTGGATGGGGCGCTTGCCGCCAAACCAGTTGGTCGAATAGCTGGCGTTGTAGCTCTGGTAGTAGGTACCGTTGGTCTGGGCTCCCAACTGTAGCACTTCACCGTCGCCCACAGGCAGGATGCCGCGGTGCTCACGGTTCTTGTTGAAGAGGTTGCGCATCGAGAAGTTGTTCAACTTCAGACCGATGCGGCCGATGACGCCAGTCTGTCCCCAACCCAGCGAGAACTCTATCTGGTCATTGCTCTTCTGCTCCAGATTCCAGTTGATGTCCACGGTTCCGTCCTCCACATTGGGCTGCACGTCGGGCAGCACCTTCTCGGGCTCGAAGTGACCCATGGATGCCAACTCACGCTGCGAACGCTGCAGGGCGTCCTTGGAGAAGAGGTCGCCGGGCTTGGTGCGCAGCTCGCGACGTACCACGTTTTCATACAGACGGTCGTTACCGTTGATGCGCACGTGGTTGATATGGGCCTGCGGACCCTCCTGAATACGCATTTCGAGGTCGATGCTGTCGCCTACCACGTTGACTTCGGCAGGCACCAGATTGTAGAACAGGTAACCCGTGTTCCAGTAGTTGTTGCCCACGGCGTCCTCGTCTTCGGTGAGTCGCTTGTTCAGCAGCTTCTGATTGTACACGTCGCCCTTGTTCATACCCAGCACGCGGCTCAGATAGTCGGTGGTATATACGGTGTTGCCCACCCACGAGATGTTGCGCAGATAGTACTTCTTGCCTTCATTCACCTTGATGCGTATGCTCACGTGCTTGTCGTCATGGTTCCACACGCTGTCAGAGATAATCTCGGCGTCGCGGAAACCGTACTCGTTGTATTTCTCAATCAGACGCTTCTTGTCGGCCTCCCAGCGCTCGGGGGTAAACTTCTTGGCTTTGAGGAAACTGCTCAGCGTACCCGCCTCATGGGTCTTGGCAAAGGCGCCCTTCTTGAAGAGGCCGCCCTTGATGACCTTGGTCTTCAGCTGATGGTTGCCCTCGATGTATATCTTGCGTACCTTCAGTTTCTCTTTCTTATCGACCACCACATCGAGGATTACCTGGTTCTTGCCAGCTACGTCCTCGCGCTGGTTTATGTCTATCTCGGCGTTCTTGTAGCCTTTCTCGTCAAAATACTTCTTGGCCAGAATCTTGGCACGGTCTATAGAGTTGGGCGTCACCTGCATACCTTTGAGCAGACCCAGCTTGGTCTCCATATCCTCACGCTCCGACTTCTTCAGACCGATGTAGTTGATGGTCGACACGCGCGGACGCACCTGCAGATAGATGTGCAGATAGATTTTGTCAGCTATCAGCGAGTCGGCATAGATTTTCACCTTCGAGAAGAGGCCGTGCTTCCAGTAGCGCTTCACGGCGTCGGTAATCTGTGAGCCGGGGATGTCTATCTCCTGGCCCACGGTGAGTCCGGAGATGCCGGTGAGCACGTAGTCCTCATAGTTGTCCACGCCCGACACGTTGATACCGCCGATGGTCACCGTGCGGGGCGTACCGGCATAAGTTATCTCGGGATATACGATCTTGTCCTGTGCCTGCATGGCGGCGGTCCACAGGAGGGCGGTCACCACCAGCAATACCTTATTTATATTCATTTTCATCCTACTTTTCATTTTCTACTTGTTCTTCGGTCTTGCCGTATCTGCGCTGACGCTGCTGATAGCTCTGTATGGCGCGGTGCAGGTCGTCTTCGCTGAAGTCGGGCCAATAGACATCGCTGAAATAGAGTTCAGAATAGGCTATCTGCCACAACAGATAGTTGGAGATGCGCAGCTCCCCGCCCGTGCGTATCAGCAGGTCGGGGTCGGGCATGAACGCCGTGGCGAGATGCTGGCCCACCGTCTCTTCGCTGATGGCGTCTATGATGGCAGCGTCGTCGGCCGAGCCTTTCTGCTGCAGCGCCTCGGCGGCTATCTGCTTCACGGCGTGGGTAATCTCCCAGCGTGCCGAGTAGCTCAGCGCCACCACCATAGTCATGGCGGTGTTGCCGGCGGTGTTGTCCATCACCTCCTGCAGCTTGTTCTGCACCATCTGTGGCAGACGGGCTATGTCGCCTATCACTCTGAAACGCACGTTGTTTTTCATGAAGATTTCATCTTCGAGCGATGTCAGTACCAATCCCATCAGGGCCGATATCTCATCGGCCGGACGGTTCCAGTTCTCGGTGGAGAAAGTATAGAGTGTAAGGAATTTCACACCGAGTCGGGTACATTCAGAGGTGATGCGGCGCACGGTATCTACACCTGCCTGATGGCCATAGCTGCGGGGCTTGCCACGCTCGGCAGCCCAACGTCCATTGCCATCCATGATGATAGCCACATGCTGTGGCACACGGGTTTTATCTATTTCTATTGCCATTTAGTCGTCGTTGTTACAGGTTCGACATTTGCTCTTGAAGCTATAGGTGAGGGTGAGCATCAGCCCGCTGTAGCAGTCAGTGTTCTTGAATGCTCCGCTGCTCTTGATGCCATAGGGGTCGGCTATGCCGTCGAGCTCGTCGCTCAGCGAGAAGTGCATGCTCCATTCCAACCCCACGTTGAGGCGTTCCTTCAGTTTGTATTTGATGCCCAGGCCTATCGGTACATTGGCGGTAAACACCTTCTTCTCTCCGCCCGACACGTATGTGGCGCCTATTCCGCCGAAGACGAAGGGGGTGAGACGCTTGGCGCCGCGATAGTCGCGGCCGGTGCCGTAGGGCCAGAAGTTGTACTCGTAGGTCACCGATACGTCGGTGAACGAGCGGTCAAAGCTGTAGGCTCTCGTCGTCTCGTCGGGGTAGTAGGTCTCCACCCTCGTGGCATCGCCCTTGAGCTTGCCCATCATGCCCGTCACTCTGAACCCCATGTAGGGGTTGAGCAGTCTGCGCCACACGATGGCGCCGGCGGGCTGCATGCCCGATGTTATCTTGCCGTTGAAGTCGCCTTGGTATGACACCATCCCCACGCCGCCACCTATTTCCATCAGGTATTCGTCGTCTTGCTGTGCGCTTGCCGTGAGCGTGGCGCAGAGCATCAGGAGTGTCACCAGGCCCTTCCTCATTGTCCTTTGTCGTTATTCGCCGAAGTATGTCTTGTCCTTCGCCCAGCCCAGCCGGTTCAGTCGGCCTCGCCACAGGTTGCCTTTGCCGTCTATGAGCCACAGATAGTTCTGGCTATCGGCGGTGAAGGCAAATCTGTTGCTCTCTATGTTGAAGTTGGTGGGCAGTGCATAGAGCTTTCTGATGCGCCAGGTCATGCCGCCGTCGCTGCTGGTGTAGCTTCCGCCGTAGGCTGTCGTGCCCTGGCTGTTGCCGATACCGCTGCCGCCCAGCGCCATCATGAAGTCGTCATAGTAGGTCATCTGCAGGTTGGCCAGATTGGGCAGACGGAAGCGGTTGTCGCCCGCCACGTCCATGTAGGTCCATGCCTGCTGCTCGCTGCCTTCGTCGGTCTCTTCCACCTTCGACCACACCTTGCTCGTCTTGTCTCCCGTGCCCACCATCACCACGCGGTCTGTGCCGGGGTTGGTCAGTATGGGTCGGGCCGTCATGCTCACGTTGCCTGTGGGCAGCGAGTCGGCGGGGGTGTCCATCTTCTCGGCTGTCCAGGTGGCGCCGTCAGCCGATGCCACGATTTTGTTGTCTGTGCTCAGGGCGTAGAGGCGCTTGTTGCTGCCGCCCAGGAGTCGGCTTATCGCCGGCGTTCCCACTCGGGTCCACGTATATGCGTCGGTCGAGCAGTACACGCCGTCCTCGGCATGGGCATAGAGCTTGCCGCCCATCACGGTCATATCCTTATAGCTGTCGGCGCCCAGCTCCACATTGGGAGTAATTTCGGTCCAGCTCACCACGTGCTGCTCCTCGGCAGCATAGATGCGCAGCTGACTGTCGTCGCGGCCCACCACATAGACTTTGCCGCCCATAGCCAGGGCGCGCATGCCGGTGAGCAGCCCCATGTCGGTGCAGCCGGTAGCTATCTTCCATTCGAATACGTTGGGTTTCTGCTTGTGTATGTTCACCTTGACGGTATAGTCGCAGCTGGCGCGTCCCGACATGCTCACCATGCGCAGGGTGCGGGGCTTCGAGAAGTCCATCGAGTCGATGGTCTCAAAGGCCTGCAGCGTGTCGCTGTCTATGTTTTTCACCAGCGTTACCGAAGAGCCCTTCGATGTCACGTTGCATATTATCTTCTTGCAGTCTATGCCCACGGGCAGAGAGTCGGGGTTGTATATCTCGTGCTTGGTCTGGTCTATGTAGAATATATATTTGCTGCAGTCCAGCGTAGTCTGATACGTACTGTCTGCGCCTTTCTTCGACACTGTGTCGCGGATAATCTTCTGGGTGCCGAGTGAGAACGCAGTGATGCCCACTTGGTCAGAAAATACTATCTCTTCGTTGTCGTCACCCAAACATGAAGACACGAAGAATATAGTCGATACCAATAAGATAAAAGGTATGAACTTTCTTTTCATTACACTCTATTTTAACAATTTTGGGTGCAAATTTAATCAGAATAATTCAAAAACCACCTATCTTTAGACGATTATTAATCAAAAACCGTCTACATCTGCTGTTTTTTAAGGTTTGTTTAGGTATTATCGTGGTCTTTGCTGTGCTTTTTTCTCCTTATTATATATATAGGCAGTCTGCCCTGCGTGCCGCCCTCGTCGTCTTCGGTAGTCGTGGCAGTGTCGCCGGCCAGCCCCCGATGCATCATATCGCTTTGTATTTCACCGCAAATGCCATTGCCTCAGCCACCGTGTGCGCCCCCAGTTTCCTGAAGATGTTCTTGCGGTGCGTCGCCACCGTATACTCCGACATCCCCAAGCGCTCAGCCACCGACTTGGCTGCCTGTCCTTGGCTTAGCAACAGGAGGACGGTCTTCTCTTTGGGGCTAAGGGTAGGTACCTGCTTTTTCTCCCATTTGTCGTTCTTCGGGTTGTATGAAACAAGCTCTTTTCTTAAGATGTTGTGAATGCAGAACATGTCATGCTTTCCGTGTGGCTCAGATGTGGTTATGCCTAACATCAACCATGGACTTCCGTTAGGGGCAAATTCCAGTGGTGTACATTTGGTGCTTGGGAGATGCTTGCCGTCTATAGACATGTAGTCGTAGTTGCAATAGATGGCTATGTTTTCTTTTTCTTCTTGGCTCAGATTCTTAATGTATTGATAACAATATACAAAAGCATCTATTATTGCTTTCTTGCTATTGGGTTTGATAAACGCATCTATAAAGATGGACCCCATATTTTCAAACGCTTCTTTATTATATTCTAACCAACCGAAAGGATTAGGAGAAATATAAAGATATTTCCTCTTGAAGTTGTCGTAGATGAAAATTCCTTTATATGTGAGATTTGACAAGGTCTTGAGAACTTCGATGTGTCGTTCAGCGCGTTCATAGTCTGCATCGGTGATTCCTGCAGCCTGTATTTGGGACAACAACTCTGTATCTATCATGATTGTTTATATTAGAATTTAATGTTAATTACTCGTCCATCGCATGTGTCGAATGTGCGATGATACTCATTATAATAACGCTCTTTCTGGTAAATTATTGTTCCTGCCATCCTTTTCATAGGATGTAAATAGGGGTTGTCGTTTAATTCTAAGAATTCAATATCTATAGACGAGGGTATGCCTTCCGAGGTTGCCATCGTTTGCTTATTTTCGGAGTTTTATCGTAATTTTGGTCGATTCTTGTCTTGTCAGGGCA
>NZ_NPJM01000018.1:0-39158 GCF_002251455.1 Prevotella sp. P4-51 | reverse complement strand
CAGCTTGATGCCTCTGTGCCCAACGTCAAGCAGACGGCTTACCGCATACGCGTGGCATCGTCGCCCCAGCTGCTGCGCAAGGGCAAAGCTGACCTCTGGGACTCTGGCCGTCAGCCGTCTGACCGCCAGCTCTACATCGACTATGCAGGACAGCCGCTCGCCAGCGGCACCCGCTACTACTACCAGATAGAGAGCCAGACCACAGCCGGCAGCGCCGTGAGCCGCGTGGGCAACTGGCTCACTGGCCTGATGGACCGCACCGAGTGGCGTGCCCAGTGGATAGGTGGCAGCTTCGACTCCGACATTGAGGCGCCCAAGGACCGACGCACCCGCATCAACGCCCGCTATCTGCGCCGCGACTTCAGCATCGCGGGGCGTGTAAGGAGCGCCGTGCTCTACATCAGCGGACTGGGACTCTACGAAGCCTACATCAACGGACACCGCATAGGCACGCAGGTGCTTGCCCCCGGACCCACCAACTACGACCGCGAGGTGATGTACAATACCTTTGATGTGACCCGCGAGGTCAGGCGCGGAGCCAACGCCATAGGCGTGGTGCTGGGCAACGGCCGCTTCATGGCCATGCGCAACCCCGGCATGCGCGGATTTGGACTGCCACGGCTCCTGGCCCAGCTCGTGGTGACCACCACCGACGGCCGCCAGACGGTGATAGGCACCGACACCTCGTGGCGCATGATGGCCGACGGCCCCATACAGACCAACAACGAGTTTGACGGCGAGCGTTACGACGCCACCCGCGAGATGCCGGGCTGGAGCCTCGCCGGATATGACGACAGCCGCTGGCGGCAAGCCGAGCGCGTCAAGACTCCGGCGCCCGTGGTGCGCGCACAGATCAACCCCAACATCGAGGTGATGGACAGCGTGGCGCCACGCTCCATCTGCCGCACTGCCGACGGCCGATATATCATGGACATGGGGCAGAACATGGTGGGATGGCTGCGCATCAGACTGCGCGGCGACGAGGGCGACACGCTGCGGCTGCGCTTTGCCGAGCGCATGAAGGACCGCGACTCGCTCTTCATGCTCAATCTGCGCACGGCGCTCGTCACCGACACCTACGTGAGCGCCCACAAGGCTGCTACCTGGGAGCCGAGGTTTACCCTCCACGGCTTCAGGTTTGTCGAGCTGAGCGGTTTCAAGCGCCAGCCCTCGCTTGCCGACATCCAGGGGCGGGTGGTCTACGACCGCATGGCCACCACCGGCACCTTCGACACCTCCAACCCCACCATCAACGCCGTGTACCACTGCGCCGTCTGGGGCATACGCGGCAACTACCGCGGCATACCCACCGACTGTCCGCAGCGTGACGAGCGGTTGGGATGGCTCGGCGACCACGCCACAGGGGCTTATGGCGCCAGTTATATCTACGACGCCCACCAGCTCTACGCCAAATGGGTGCGCGACATCACGCTTACGCAGCGTGCCGACAGTGTGGTGAGCGACATCGCACCGCGCTACTGGAGCGTATACAGTGACAATGTGACCTGGCCCATGGCGTGGTACACCGTGGCAGCGATGCTCGATGAGCAGTATGGTGACTCGCAGCCCCTCCGCGAGGCCTATGAGCCGATGAAGAAGTTCATGCTGCACCTCAAAAACCGTTACGATGACCACGGCATCATCACCCGCGATGTCTACGGAGACTGGTGTCTGCCGCCCGAAAGCCCCGAACTCATACACTCCAAGGACTCTACACGCATCACCCGCGGACCCGTGCTCGCCACGGCAGCCTACTACCGGCTGTGCCGGCTCATGGAGCGCTTTGCCGGGATAGCGGGCAAGACCGCTGATGTGGCGCTGTGGCAGGAGATGGGTAGGGAGACGCGCGAGGCGTTCAACCGCCGCTTCTACCATGCCGACAAGGGCTGGTATGACAACAACACGGTGACCGCCAACATCCTGGCGCTGCGCTGGGGGCTGGTGCCCGAGGGCGAGGCCGATAGAGTGTTTGGCCAGGTGGTAGCCAAGATGACCGCCGCCGGCACTCCCCATATCTCTACCGGTGTGCTGGGCACGCAGGAGATCATGCGCGGACTCACCGACTACGGGCGTGGCGACATAGCCTACACCCTCGCCACCAACCGCACCTATCCCAGTTGGGGATTCATGACCGACCACGGAGCCACCACCATCTGGGAACTGTGGAACGGCGACACCGCCAACCCACGCATGAACTCGGGCAACCATATCATGCTCCTGGGCGACCTCGTCATCTGGTACTACCAGTATCTGGCGGGCATTGGTCAGACCAACGACAGCCGCGGCTACAGCCACATACGTCTGCAGCCCCGCATCCCAGAGGGTCTGAGCCATGTCAATGCCACCCACCGCTCGCCCTATGGTCTCATAGAGAGCCGCTGGCGTAGAGACGGCAATATGCTGCACTGGCAGTTTACCATCCCTGCCAATACTACTGCCGAAGTGTGCATCCCCCAGCGTGGAGGCACCTACGACACGCGCCACTATGGTTCGGGCACCTATGAGGTAAGCACCGCCATCAGGTAGGGCGATAGACCGTCAAAGGGGGCACAAGCTCAATAACCACAATTACCCCAAAATCGGTCATTAGGGCTTGCTTAGAGAAGATAACATTGATTGACAATATGATAATGAAATAGAATAATATGACGAAGAAGGAATCTCTTCAACTATTTGAAGAAAAGAAGGTGCGCACTGTATGGGACGATAAGGAGGAAAAATGGTATTTCTCCATTGTGGATGTATGCGGTGTGCTGACTGACAGCAAAGATGCCAATGCTTATTGGAGAAAGCTGAAGCAGAGGCTCAAAAAAGAAGGTAATGAAACCGTGACAAATTGTCACGGGTTAAAACTTCGTGCCTCAGACGGCAAATTGCGCATGACTGACGTTGCCGACACTGAGCAACTCTTCCGCATTATCCAGTCCATTCCTTCACCGAAGGCAGAGCCTTTCAAGGTATGGATGGCACAGGTGGCAAGCACTCGTTTGGAACAGATGCAGGATCCTGAAAAGAGCATAGACCAAGCCATTGTTGACTACAAACGTTTGGGATATTCCGATGCTTGGATAAACCAGCGTATTAAGTCTATAGAAATCAGAAAAGAACTCACCGATGAATGGGCACGCACTGGTGTACAGCAAGGCCTGCAATATGCTTCTCTTACCGACATCATTACCCAAGAGTGGAGCGGAATGACGACCAAACAGTACAAGAGTTTCAAAGGCTTGAAGAAGGAAAGCCTGCGCGACAATATGACCAACATGGAGATAGCTCTCAATATGCTTGCCGAGGCATCTGCCACGGAGTTGTCCAAACAGCGCAACCCTAATGGATTCCATCAGCAGAAGCAAGTTGCTAAGGATGGTGGCAGCGTGGCGAAAGCGGCACGCACGCAGTTGGAGTCAAAGCTGGGACACGGAGTGATAACACAGGCTAAAGCCAGTGATTATCTGCCAAATATAGAAGATAACGATGAATAAGAATATTTTTGCTGTCCGCTAAAACTCTAAAGAGCACAAATACCTCGCCCGGAGTCCTCTGAAAATGGGATTTCGGGCTTGTTTCTTCAAAAAGTAAGCCCCACTCTAATCAAAACTTGGAGAATGTTATTGATTGAGTGTAAAAAGCGTTAGGTTATGACCACAAATAATCAACCTCTAATGACCGATTTCCTCTATAAATAGTATATTTTTATCCTACTGGTGTAAAAGGTGTTTTATATATGTTTGGGTTTATAGTGGGTTGTTGTCTTGCGCTGCTGCAGCGTTGCGCTTGCGTCTCAGCTCTTCGACCGAGTCGGTAAGGTTGACGATGCCTGTGGTGGGGTCGAGCCTCAGATTGTATTCCTCGTGGCTGCGCTTCCAGCGGTTGTGGGTCCAGAGATAGCACTCGGGCTGCCGGCGTATCGACGCCTCAAGCAGCTGGAAGTAGCGGTCGGTGAGCTGCCACTCGGTGGTCTGCTCGGGATGGTCGGTGATAGGCACGAAGTGGGCCTCGTAGTATCCGCGTCGTATGCGGCGCACGTCGATGTAGAAGACTGCCTGCCGGGTGCCTCGCATTATCTTCTCGGTGCCCGTGAGCACAGGCGTATCGTGGTGGAGGAAGTCGAGCCAGTGGTGGATGTTGTTCCAGAAGGGTATCTGGTCGGATATATATCCCATGATGATAGGCTGGTGCTCGGCACGGTAGCGCGCGATGCGTCTCAGAGTCTCTGCCATAGGTATGCTCTCAGACCCGAAGCGCGAGCGCAGATGCAGGAAGAGGCGGTCGAACTCCTTATTCTCCAGTACATGGTATATCTGTGTGCACTGTGCTGCCTGTGTCACCCACAAGGGTAGTGAGGTAATCCACTCCCAGTTGCAGAAATGTCCGAGATAGATGCCCACGGACTGTCCGCGCTCGATGGCCTCGTTGACCTTGTCTGTTCCGGTGAAGCGCATGTGGCGCATCATCCATCGGCGGTTGACGGAGAGGAGCTTGATGGTCTCGACCAGATAGTCGCAGAACCATGAGTAGAAGCCCCGTTCTATGGCGCGGCGCTGTGTCTCGGACTTCTCGGGGAACGACTCTGCCAGATGCCTGCGCACGAGTCGCTTGCGGTAGCCCACAACGTGGTAGACGAGCAGATAGAAGAAATCTGACACGATGTAGAGTACCCGTAGCGGGAGCAGCGAGAGCAGGTAGAGCAGTCCGAAGATGAACTTGTATAAGATACGCATCATAGTGGTAGTCGTGGGGTTAAACCTGCTGCATGTCGTGCAGCTTTTTGTAATAGCCGTCTATCTGGAGCAGCTCGTCGTGGGTACCCCGCTCTACGATACGGCCCTCGTGGAGCACGCAGATTTCGTCGCTGCTCTTGATGGTAGAGAGTCGGTGGGCTACGGCGATGGTTGTGCGCGTCTTCATGAGTCGCTCCAGCGCCTCCTGGACCAGTCGCTCGCTCTCGGTGTCGAGTGCCGAGGTGGCCTCGTCGAGGATGAGTATGGGCGGGTTCTTGAGTATGGCGCGGGCTATGCTGACGCGCTGTCGCTGTCCGCCGCTGAGTCGTCCGCCGCGGTCGCCGATGTTGGTATCGAAGCCGTGCTCTGACTCGGTGATGAACTCATAGGCATTGGCTATGCGTGCGGCGCGCTCTACCTCTTCCTTGGTGGCGTTGCTCACGCCGAAGGTGATGTTGTTGTAGAACGAGTCGTTGAAGAGGATGGCCTCCTGGTTGACATTGCCGATGAGCTGTCGCAGGTCGTGTATGCCCAGGTCCTTGACATTGATGCCGTCGATGAGCACCTCGCCCTCCTGCACATCGTAGTAACGGGGGATGAGGTCGAGCAGGGTAGACTTGCCCGAGCCGCTCTGTCCCACGATCGCGATGGTCTTGCCCTTGGGTATGACGAGGTTGATGTCGCGCAGCACCCACTGCTGGTCGTAGCGGAAGGACACGTGGCGGAACTCAATCTGGTGCTCCAGCCCGCTGATGTGTACGGGGTCGCTCTTCTCGCGGATGTCTATCTCGGCATTGAGTATGCGGTCGATTCGCTCCATGCTGGCCAGACCCTTGGGGATGTTGTAGCTGGCGCGCGAGAACTCCTTGAGCGGGTTGATGATGGAGTAGAGGATGACGAGGTAGTAGATAAATGTGGGGCCCGTCATGACGTGGCTGCGCAGCACCATGATGCCGCCAAACCACAGCACGATGACTATCATGAGTGTGCCCAGGAACTCGCTCATGGGGTGGGCGGCCTGCTGGCGCACCTGCACGCGGGCGAGGTTGTCACGGTAGCTGGAGTTGGTGCGGTCGAAACGCTGGTTCATCTTCTCCTCGGCGCAGAAGGCCTTGATGATGCGCAGTCCGCCGAGGGTCTCCTCGACCTGGCTCATGGTGTCGCTCCATAGCGCCTGGACTTTGATGCTGCTGGCCTTGAGCTTGCGTCCCACCACGCCCATAAACCATCCGAAGAGGGGCACGAAGCAGAGGGTGAAGAGGGTGAGCTTCCACGAGATGAAGAGCAGGGCGCAGAAGTAGAAGAGTATAAGGATAGGGTTCTTGATGAGCATGTCTATCCAGGCCATGATGCTGTTCTCAATCTCCTGCACGTCGCCGCTCATGCGGGCGATGATGTCGCCCTTGCGCTCTTCGCTGAAGAAGCCGAGCGACAGCGAGGTTATCTTCTTGTACAGCGAGTTGCGGATGTCGCGCACCACGCCTGTACGCATAGGTATGATGGCTGCCGAAGACAGGAAGTAGGCTGCCGTCTTGAGGAAGGTCATGAAGGTGAGGATCAGACCTATCAGCAGCAGAGTGGTCACGGGGTTGGTGATGCTGATCAGTTCGCGCACGTAGTAGTCGGCATTGTTGGACAGCACGTCCTTGATGTTACCGCTGCCCCAATCCATGAGGTGGGTGGCTGTGGCATGTCCCTTGACGTCGAAGAGTATCTGCAGGATGGGGATGATGGCTGCAAACGAGAAGATGTTGAGTATGGCTGCCAGGATATTGAATATCACCGAGCCTACCAGATAACGCTTATAGGGCGGTACGAACCGTCTGATAATTTGTAAAAACTCTTTCATAATTACAAAGGTATGTCATTTATGAATATAAAACAACAAAAGGGGTAATGTTTTTTACGCCTCGGCGTGTATTTCTTCGCCGAAGAGTGTGGCGCTGGTGCTGCCGGTGATGCGCACGCGTATGGTTTCGCCCACGTGGTGGGTGCCCTTGTCCACAACTACCGCCTTGTTTTGCGGGGTGCGGCCCATGAGCTGTTCGCGGCTGCGCTTGCTCACGCTCTCGAGCAGCACATCGAACTCGCGGCCCACATCCTTGCGGTTCTGCTCGGCGCTGACCTCGGTCTGGAGCTGTATGAGCTGGTTGAGTCGGGCAATCTTGACCTCCTCGGGCACATTGTCGGGCAGATGCTTGGAGGCGTAGGTGCCGGGGCGCTCGGAGTACTTGAACATGAAGGCGCTGTCGAAGCCCACCTCGCGCACGAGCGAGAGGGTGAGCTCATGGTCTTCCTCGGTCTCGTCGTGGTAGCCCACAAAGAGGTCGGTGGATATGCCGCAGTCGGGTATGATGCGTCGTATGGCGGCTATGCGCTCCAGATAGTCCTCGCGGGTGTACTTGCGGTTCATCAGATGGAGTATCTTGTTGGAGCCGCTCTGTGCCGGGAAGTGTATGTGGTGGCAGAGATTGGGCTCCTCGGCAATGGCGTAGAGTATGTCGTCGGTCATATCCTCGGGGTTGGAGGTGGTAAAGCGCACGCGCATATCGGGCACCGAGCGCGCCACAAGCCGCAGCAGCTGGGCGAAGGATGTGGAGCCCTCCTCGCGCTTGCCGGCGGGCGAGAGTCCATAGGAATTGACGTTCTGGCCAAGCAGCGTCACCTCGCGGAAGCCCCGGTCGCGCAGGTCGGCCACCTCGCGCAGGATGCTGTCGACATCGCGTGAGCGCTCGCGGCCTCGGGTGTAAGGCACGATGCAGTAGTGGCAGAAGTTGTTGCATCCGCGCATGATGCTGACAAATCCGCTGATGTGGGCGAGGCCTATACGCTGCGGGATTACATCCCGGTAGGTCTCGGTCTTGCTCAGGGCGATGTCGATGGCATTGTGGCCGGTCTCGCACTGCGCCATCATGTCGGGCAGATTGAGATAGCTGTCGGGCCCGCATACCAGATTGGCGTGGTGGTGGTCAATGAGTTCGTCCTTGACGCGCTCTGCCATACATCCCAGTACACCCAGGATGAGGCTGCGGCCCTTCTTCTGCTCGGCATGCAGGGTCTCGAGCCGGTTGTATATCTTGTTCTCGGCGTTCTCGCGTATGCTACAGGTGTTGAGGAAAATGGCGTCGGCGTCGGCCTCATTGTCACACAGGTCGTAGCCCGCCATCTTCATGATGGAAGCCACCACCTCAGAGTCTGCCACGTTCATCTGGCATCCGTAGGTCTCTATATACAGTTGTTTCATTATCTTGAGTTTTCTATAGGTTTTCTATCTGTGTCTGCGTTCAATCATGCCGCGCGAAACGGCCATGAACAGGGCGAAGAAGAGGGCTCCCGTGGCCAGACCTGCCAGCGCGTCGATGGCGTAGTGGGCCTGGATGTAGACCGTGGCGAGGCAGAGGAACACGTAGAGCGGCAGCAGGCATATCAGGAGCTTGCGGCTGCGCACATGCCATAACAGGAGCATGCACACGGTGGATATGCCCACATGGGAGCTGGGGAAGGCTGCCGTGGGGCGTTCTCCGGCGGCTTTGGCGTCTTCGACCATCTGGTAGAAGATGCCGTCGGTATAGCCCGGAGTGGCGAGGCAGTCGGTGTGGGTGCTGAAGTAGTGGCCCAGATTGGGGAACACGCCTTCGGCGATATGGCGCAGACCTGCCGCCTTATAATAAAAGGTGGGGCCCACGACCGGCACCAGGTCGAAGATGACATAAAAGGCCATAAACGATGCCATGATGACGAATATGCAACGCTGGAACTCGGCATAGTGGCGGAGGAAATAGACCAGAGCCACGCAGGCTATCATGGGGTAGTAGGCGGCGTAGCCCATGCTCATCAGCTCGGAGATGACGGGCGAGGAGAACTTCTCGGCAAACACCAGCGCGGGCTGGAAACCAAACAGCGCCTGCTCCCACTGGGCAAAGACGTGGTCCAGATTGGGCAGCACGCGGTTGAGCTCATAGGTATCGGGATACCACCATGCCAGCAGCGCCATCTGTCCCACAACTCGGGCAAACATAGTGGCACGGCAGGGCACGATGCGATAGACTGTCCACAGGGCAGCCATCATCGCCACCACGCGCATGCGGCCCCAAATCATCGAGTCGGGGTTGGCGAGCTTGGTATAGGTAAACAGGATAAAGAGCAGGGTAAACACCAGATAGCCCAGCACCACCCACTCCATCGCCAGGAGTCCGCGGCGCGGCTGTTTCTCTATGCGGAAATAATCTAACAGTTTTTTCACTTCTTGTATGTATTATGATATGCAAGCCGATGGCTTCAGAGCCATCCCTCATTCTTGTACCAGTCTATGGTTTCGGCCACGCCGCGGGCGAGGTCGTAGTGGGGGTGGTAGCCCAGTTCGTCCATAGTGGGCTCGATGTCACAACGCCAGTTGCGCTGGCGCAGGATGTTGAACTTGTCGTGGTTGAGGGCTGAGATGCGTCCGGTGGAACGCGCCACGAGTTCGCCTATGGATGTCACAATCCTCAGCACCCAAACCGGCGCAGTGATGCGTATCCACCAGGGGTTGCCCAATGCCTTACGGATAAGGTTGCTGAAATCGGACGAACGATAGACATTGCCGTCGCTGAGGAAGTATTTGCGACCGTTCATGCCGTGGTCGAGGGTGAGGAATATGGCTTGCACCACGTCTTTGACATAAACAAAGGTGATGTCCTGACGCTGGAAGCCTACGGCGAAGTCGATGTGGTTGCTGATGGATTTCGCCATCATGAAGTAGTCTTTCTCCCGAGGGCCATAGACGCCCGTGGGTCGGAGAATGACGTATGGAAAGTTGTTGCCTACGGACTCGAGGAACCTTTCGGCCTTGAGTTTGCTCTTGCCGTAAGCAGTATTGGGGCGGGGGTAGTCGTGCTCGGTTATCTCCTGATAGGGCTGCTCCTCACGGATGGCTCCCATCACGCTGAGCGAACTGAGATAAACAAAGCGGTGGATGGGCATCTGCAGGTTGAGTATCGCCTTGACCAGCCGCTTGGTTCCCTCGGTGTTGACCTCATAGAACGTGTCCTCGTTGAGGCACTTCGTGGCTCCAGCGGCATGGATGATGTAGTCGAAGGAATGGGTGCTTAACGCCTCTTCCAATCGCTCTTGCGACGAGAAGTCCAGCTCGATAAAGTGGATACGTGGGTCGGCGAGATACTTACGCGAACTCGATGGGCGCACGGCTGCCCAGGTCTCCATGCCTTGGCGCAATGCCTCCTCAACGATAAAGCTGCCTATAAAGCCGCTCGCACCCGTTATAAGTATGTTCATTAATGGTGAATTATGTAATCAGTATGCAAAATTACATGAAAATAAGCGTATTACAAAATAATTGCACCATTTTGTTGGTTTTTGCCCCATTCGCCACCACATTTGGGGGCTTGCGCCCCCTGTCTCCCATGCCTGTGGGTGGCGTCTTGGTGGTGGCGGCGATAGTGGCTACTTCTTGATATGACGATGGGGAATGTCCCACTTCTGGCACTGCTCGCACCAGGCGCGCTCGGTATTGCCGGTATAGTTGGGCTCGTCCACGCGCACATCCATCTTCTTTCCAGCCGGCTTGCGGGTATTTTTCCGCTGCTGCCCACTGCTTGACGGGCTGTTGCTTCGCATCTCCTGGGCGCGGCGGTTATTGTACTCAGCTTCCTGTCGCTGGTGGTTGGCGTCATACTCAAACAAACCATGCTGGGCATGGTATCGATTGATGTTGGCTTCATGTTGCCTGTATACCGACTCGGCAATGGGGCGGTCGTACAGTTGTTGCTGCCCTTTGAGCGGGATATAGATAATGTGGCTCCAGTCTTTGGCTATCTTTATGGTCGGCGCATCGATGTAGGCGCCCTGGCTATAACTAAGGAATCCCGGTTGGTAGAAACGTCCACCCACGACGATGTAGTCGCTCTCATACTTCACGTTGTCGGGGCCGAAATCGCGGGCAAGGATACCCAGGTTGTAGGCTCGGAGCTGTATCCAGCAGCCACCATTGGCGTGGCCCGTGATGTTGAGGCTCACCTCGCCAGCCTTGCCGCCCGATTTGGCATAGAAGTAAGTGGTGTTGGAAGCGGGTAAGGTTCCGAAGGCGGGATGGACGATGCCTGCCGATGTCTGCGCCACGTGACGTTTAGCCTGCGACTGCGTGGCCGCACTGCGTGGAGTCTGCGTGGAAGTAGAGCGATTTCCATTCCGCGCCTGTGCCTGCTGTCGTTGCCTATTGGCAGTCTCCTTGCGCTGTTGCCGAGCCAGCAATCGGTCTTTCTGAGCCTGGTCGGCCTGTGCCATGGCCAGCAGGTTCTGCGTCTTGGCCGTCTTGGGTATCTCGGTGATAAAACACTTGTCTACACGGGCGATGAACTCGTAGAAGGGAGCCGTTATCCGAGTCTTCCACAGTTTGTCGTTGTCGTTGGCACGTGCCAGATAGGGCCCCAAGTACTTCACCATGTTCTTAGCCATGTGCTTGACCATGTGCTTGGGTTTCTTCTGTTCCGGGATGACCGTCTGCCCCATGGCATCGATTACCACGATGGTGCCCCGGTCGGTCTTGCAGGTGAAGAGAGCCGTCCGCTCAATCTGTTCGGGTGTACACTGAGTGCCCTTGTACTTGGTTTGGGTGTAGATGTCATCATCCAGATACAGGTTGTCTATATCGGCGTATATGGGAGGTACAATGACCTCGCCGGCCATGTTCATCAGGCCGTAGTGACGGTCCTTTACAAACCGTATCAGCCCTATTATATTCTCGTTGTGACCGTCAGCGTTGTTGCGCAGAGGGTATGGCCATACATCGTACATACGGTCACCATACTGTCGGTCTCCATCTACAGGGCCGTTGCCTATGCGCTGCATGTCGGCACCCAGTATGTCCCATTTGCCATTGTCCTTGCGTCGGCAGAAGAGCAGTTCGCCCTCCCAGTCGGTGCCATAGTCCCATATCTTTATCTCACTATAAATGTCGCTGATGCGTTGGCCTCGGGCATTGATAACATAGCAGTTGGGGTGGTCATTGATGATAATGTAGTAGGGCGTAATATCGGCAAAGGGATAAGTGCCGTTTCCCACAATGTTAAAGTCGCGGTCTATAATATAATAGTCGTTGCTCCCCTTGTACCGTGCCTCGCCTAAATAGCATCGATAGGGGAAGAAGAGGAAATCGAAGTAAGGCTGGACAACCCATTGGCCAGAGCTGTCGACGATACCCTGCAGGCCATTGGGGCCTTTCTTGGTGGTGCAGGTAGGAAACTTCCACTTGTCGAACCGCGATTGTGCGCTGGAGACTACTGTCGACAGACCCAGGAGGGCAATGAGCAGGCTGCGTCGAATGGAGATTGTGGGCATAAGCTATATTTTATAGAGTTAGATATACTGCATCAGCACATCCCATACACAGATGATATGGCACACCGAACCGAGGAGCACGAAGAAGTGGAAGATGGTATGGTTGTACTGCCGCTTGTGCAGCGTATAGAAAAGCGCGCCGGTGATATAGGCCACTCCCTCGGCGATAAGCCATACCACTGCCGAGGTACTCACGGCATCCATCAGCGGCTTGAAGGCTGCCAGCACCGACAAGCCCATCAGCACAAAGCATAGGGTTTCGAGGTTGCTGTGGGCCTTGAGCTTGCGAAATGCCATGACGGTGCCGGTGATGGCGCAGAGCCACACGAAGACAAACAATCCCCATCCCCAGTAGCCCTCATCGCGCAGAGCCACGAGGGTAATGGGCGAATAGGAGCCGGCTATGTGCCAGTAGATGGCGGCATGGTCCCATCGGCGCAGCCGCTCTTTCCATACAGACTTGGCGCTGAGGGCGTGGTAGACGGTGGATGCTGTATAGGAGCAGAGCATGCCAAAGAGGTAGAGTATCACGCCCGCCGTGGCCCAGCCGTTGTGGGCCTGGGCGCACCATACCAGAAAGATGGTGCCTATCACCACGCCGAGCATGATGCCGCCGGCGTGGCTCCACGAGTTCCAGAGTTCCTCTGTGTGCGTGTACTTTATCTTCATCTCCTATGGCGCATCTTGACCACGGGCTTGTCATTGCCGACAAGCGTGAAGTCGAGTTGTTTCTTTTCGAGATTGGTCTTGGCCACCTGGATGCGCACGGCGTCGCCCAGCTGGTACTTGTGGTGGCGACGACGGCCCACGAGGCAGAAGTTGCGCTCGTCAAACTCGTAGTAGTCGTCGTCCAGGTCGCGCATGGGTATCATGCCTTCACAGTGGTTCTCGTCTATCTCGGCATAGATGCCATAGGCTGTGATGCCGCTGATGTGGGCGTCGAACTGCTCGCCCAGGTGGTCGCCCATAAATTCCACCATCTTGTACTTGATGGAGTCGCGCTCGGCGTTCTGTGCCACCAGTTCCATGTCAGAGCAGTGCTCGCAGAGCTCCTCATAGTGCTTGGCGTTGGCCGAACGGCCGCCCTCAGCGTAGCGGGTGAGCAGGCGGTGGACCATGGTGTCGGGATAGCGGCGGATGGGACTGGTAAAGTGGGTGTAGTATTCGAACGCCAGACCGAAGTGGCCTATGTTCTTGGTGGTGTATTTGGCCTTCATCATGGCTCTCAGCGCCACCTTTTGTATCAAGTTCTGCTCGGGATGTCCCTCACATTCCTCCATGAGTCGGTTGATGCTCTTTGCCATGGCTTTCTTGGTTCCGTCGGTCTTTACCCTGTATCCGAACTTGGCGATAAACTCACGCAGCGTCTCCATCTTTTGTGGATCGGGGTTGTCGTGTACGCGGTAAGGCAGCGTTTTGGCCTTCCTGCCTTTCGCGGTCTTGCCCACGCTCTCAGCCACAGTCCTGTTGGCGAGCAGCATGAATTCCTCTATCAGTTTGTTGGCGTCCTTTGAGCGCTTGAAGTAGCAGCGTATGGGTTTGCCCTTTTCGTCGATGTCGAAGCGCAGTTCCTCTGAGTCAAACTTCACTGCACCATTCTTGAACCGGGCAGCGCGCAGCCTCTTGGCCAGTCTGTCGAGAGTCACTATCTGTTCGGCGTTCTCGCCACGGTATTTGCCGTCCTTGGGCTTGGGAGCCGGTTCGCCGGTGCCATCCACCACTCCGTTGTCTTCCAGTATCTTCTGCGCGTCTTCATAAGCATATCTGCGGTTAGACCGGATGATGGTATGCACGATGCGGTAGTCTCTTACCATGGCGTCTTCGTCGAGGTTGAAGACCACGCTGTAGCAGAGCTTGTCTTCGTCGGGGCGCAGCGAGCAGACGAAGTTGCACAGCCGCTCGGGCAGCATGGGGATGGTGCGGTCTACCAGATAGATAGACGTGGCGCGACGCTCGGCCTCGCGGTCTATGATGTCGCCCTCGTGCACATAGTGAGACACGTCGGCGATATGTACGCCTACCTCCCAGAGTCCGTTGTCGAGGCGCTTGATAGACAGCGCGTCGTCAAAGTCCTTGGCGTCCTTGGGGTCTATGGTACAGGTCCAGGTGTTGCGGAAGTCCTCGCGCTCGGCCTCGTCCTGCTTCGTGATTTCGCCCGTTATCTTGTCGGCGGCATCTTCCACAGCCTTGGGGTAGCGGTAGGGCAGTCCGTACTGGGCGAGGATGGTGTTCATCTCCACATCGTTGTCGCCACACTTGCCCAGGATGTCCACCACTTCGCCTATCATGTTGGTGTGCTCCTCGTCGGGCCAGCTCACAATCTTTACCACCGCCTTGTCGTCGGTCTGACCTTTCTTCAGCCTCTTCTTGGGGATGAGTATGTCGCGCGCCAGATTGTCGTTGGTCTTCAGGAAGGCGATGTCCTTGCCTACCACCAGCTTGCCCACGAAGGTGTCTTTCTTGCGCTCCAGTATCTCTATCACCTTGGCCTCCTTGATATGGTTCTGGCGACGCGCCATCACCGATACCCTCACCTTGTCGCCGTCGAGCGCGCCCATGGAGTTGCGCTCCGACACGAAGATGGGCTGCTCGCCGTCGGAGGGTACGAATGAGTTCTTGCCGTTAGACTTCCGTCTGAATACGCCTTCCTGTACCTGGCCCTTGGTGTTGAGCTGATACGAGTTGATGGACGTGCGCACGAGGAAGTCGTCCCACGCCATCTCTTCCATCGTGTCTACTGCCAGCATCTTGGCAGGATGGGTGTCCAGGTGTAGGGCTCTGAATATCTCTTTGAATGTATAGACTCGTTCCGGATTTGCGGAGAAGAAATTAACCAGCATCTCGGACAGCTGCCGTTTGGTGATGCGCTTCCCGCCTTTCTTTGCTTTTCCCATAATGGTAGTGTTTTAGAATTATATTGCAAATTAAGGGAAAAAAAATGATATAACGAAGAAAAAGTTGATAAATTTCGGTTACACCCTCGTCAGCCCTGCCGTTATGGTGACGACGATGCCGCCCTCCGCCATATATATTAATAAGGTGTAGGCAGTCTCCTTGCCCCTTGCCCTTGCCCCTACGGTGGCGGCAAGCCCCTCTGATGGCGTCGCCAGCCCCCCGACGCGCGCCGAAATCAGGAAAATGCATATAATCGTCACTCCCTCAGTCAATTTCTTGGTAGAAAGCATCTCGCAATTCAAGTTTTTTATCTAACTTTGTCCCATACGAATATTTATAACCACTTTTACAGAGCACAACTAATTCATGAAAAAAAGAGGAATTACCACATTGTGGCTTCTGATGGTGGCGCTGGTCATGATGGCCAAGAGCTATACCGTCACATCGCCCAACGGGCAGCTTACCGCCCAGGTAGAGGTAGGCACAGTCATCAAGTACAGTCTCAAGGACGCCAGCCAGCAGCTCGTGCTGCCCTCGGCCATAGCCCTCAAGACCGACAGAGGCACATGGGGAGAGAACTCCCATCTGCGCCGTGCCGTGAAGACAACCCACCGTGGCCAGATAGCCGCCTTTGCCTACAAGCGCAACGAGGTGAGCGACTGCTACAACCAGTTGCGCCTCCAGTTCAAGGAGGGATTTGACCTCATCTTCCGCCTCTACGACGAGGGCATGGCCTACCGTTTCGCCTCGACCCTCAAGAGCGAGGTTACCATCAACGACGAGCAGGCGCAGATGCGTTTTGCCCGCGACTGGAAAGCGCAGATACCCTATGTGCGCGACAGTGGCGACCGCGAAGACCAGCTCCACAACTCGTTTGAGAACAACTATACCCACACCGCGCTGTCACAGCTCATGGACACCCGCCTCATCTTCACCCCGCTCATCGTCGAGGCCGACAAGGGCGTGCGGCTCTGCGTGGCAGAGAGCGATGTCGAGCACTATCCCGGGCTCTTCTGGCTGGGCAACGGCAAGACGCCCGAGCTCACCGGCGTGTGTGCCCCCTATCCCAGCGGCATCAAGATTGGAGGCTACCGACTGCTCGAGCAGCTGCCCACAGGTCGCGAGAACTATCTCGTCAAGGCCCATGCGCAGCAGCAGTTCCCCTGGCGCATCATCTGCTATGCCACTGCCGACGAGCAGTTGCTCGACAACGACATGGTATACCGCCTTGCCTCACCCTCTCGCCTCGCCGACACCTCATGGATACGCCCCGGCAAGGTGGCTTGGGACTGGTGGAACGACTGGGGAGTATACAAGGTAGACTTCCGGGCCGGTATCAACACCGAAACCTATAAGTACTACATCGACTTTGCCCACCGCCACGGCATAGAGTACATCCTCCTCGACGAGGGATGGGCCAAGCGCCGTCGCAACGACCTCTTCGCCATCGTGCCGGGCATAGACATCAAGGCCATCGTAGACTATGGCAAGGCCAAGGGCGTCGGCGTGATCCTCTGGGCCGGCTACTATCCCTTCGACAAGGACATGGAGCGCGTGTGCAAGCACTACTCGGAGATGGGAGTCAAGGGCTTCAAGGTCGACTTCATCAACAGCGACGACGCCCGCATCGTAGACTTCCACTACCGTGCCGCCGCGATGACCGCCAAGTACCACCTGCTCATCGACTTCCACGGCACCTACAAGCCCACCGGACTCAACCGCACCTATCCCAATGTCATCAACTTTGAGGGCGTCAACGGACAGGAGCAGACCAAGTGGTGTACCATCAAGGAGTACAACCAGCCTCTCTACGATGTCACCGTACCCTTTGCCCGCATGCTCGCCGGACCTATGGACTACACCCAGGGAGCCATGATCAACGGCACCCAGACCACCTATGCCCCCAACAACTCACGGCCTATGAGCCAGGGCACCCGCACCCACCAGCTGGCGCAGTATGTGGTCTTCCTCTCGCCCCTCAATATGCTCTGCGACTCGCCCACCCACTACAACCAGGAAGAGGAGTGCACCCGATTTATCGTGTCGGTACCCACCGTCTGGGACGAGACCATCCCGCTCAAGAGCGAGATAGGTGAGTATGTGGCAGTGGCACGCCGCAAGGACGGCAAATGGTTTGTGGGTGCGCTCACCAACTGGACCGCGCGCGACCTCACCCTCGACCTCTCGCCGCTCAACATCGCCGGTCGCCAGGCCGACGCGTTCTACGACGGTATCAATGCCGACCGCTCGGCAGAAGACTACAAGCGCTGCCAGATTACCATCCCTGAGGACGGCAAGCTCAAGGTGCACCTCGCCCCCGGCGGTGGATTTGTCATGGCGGTAGAGTAGGAGAGCGCCACTATCTCCGCCACGGCGGAATGCCCCGATACAGAGCCTCGGGCGTAGCATACGGGTTTGCCCGATTGCCCCGAGGCCGATACTGATGGAAATACGGATATCGCTGATTTGCCTGATAGCATTTGCCAAGAATATCAGACAAATCAGCGATATCCGTATTCGTTTTGTAGGAGCAGATATAGATGCGGTGATTGGTTTAGGGGTTGATGCTTGTGATGGAGGTGAGGTCGGGTGATTGGTTTGGGGTTGATAATTGTGATGGATGCGAGGTTGGTGATTGGTTTGGGGGTGATGATTGTGATGGATGCGAGGTCGGCGATTGGTTTGTGGTTGATGCTTGTGATGGATGTGGGGTTGGGAGACAGGTTTGTGGTTGATGCTTGTGAAGAATATAGGGTTGGGTGACAGGCCTGATTTTATGGGCATCGTCCCCAAGGCATAGCAGGTCCATTCCAGCAGCAACTCTGTAGGAGTTGCGTTTCCCCAGCCCAGGGTTGCGGGCGAAGCACGCTACCCTGGGTATATATACAATAAGGTATAGCAATGCTGTAAGTATTGCGATTAGCCGAAGGCGTTACCCCGACGCAAACCCATCGCTACCTATATGTAGGGGAATTATCCAACTGAGTATAACGCCTACGGCTAAGCGCAACTCTTACAGAGTAGCAATATTAGTGGGTGCATTACCCAGGGTAGCGGGCCATGCCCGCAACCCTGGGCTA
Source organism: Prevotella sp. P4-51 (assembly GCF_002251455.1). Classification (NCBI taxonomy): domain Bacteria; kingdom Pseudomonadati; phylum Bacteroidota; class Bacteroidia; order Bacteroidales; family Prevotellaceae; genus Prevotella; species Prevotella sp. P4-51. The sequence continues at coordinate 21,127 of NZ_NPJM01000018.1, read as the reverse complement.
TGTAATCGCAACTCCTACAGAGTTGCCGGGGGATGCGTACCATCCACAACGGACTAACCATACATGCCCCATCGGTTCGCACCATCCACAATGTGCTAACCATACATGACGCATAGGTGCGTACTATCTATAATAAATGGAGGCCCGTCAGCAGCGGCAACTCCTACAGAGTTGCCAGGGGATGCGTACCATCCACAACGGACTAACCATATATGCCCCATCGGTTCGCACCATCCACAATGTGCTAACCATACATGACGCATAGGTGCGTACTATCTATAATAAATGGAGGCCCGTCAGCAGCAGCAACTCTGTAGGAGTTGCGATTTCCCAGCCCAGGGTTGAGGGGCGAAACTCCTCTACCCTGGGTAAGGATATAAAAAGAGATGGCAACTCTGTAGGAGTTGCGATTAGCCGAAGGCGTTATACTCAATCTTATTATTCCCATCAACCCATTACTGGCAATTATCCTGCTGCGGGTAACGCCTACGGCTAAGCGCAACTCTTACAGAGTAGCAATATTAGTGGGTGCATTACCCAGGGTAGCGGGCCATGCCCGCAACCCTGGGCTATGTAATCGCAACTCCTACAGAGTTGCCGGGGGTGCGTACCAGCCATCGCAGAAGCCCCATCTCGGCCTTCTGCAACCCTCACAACCACCCCCAACGCAGATAATCATAAAAAATGTTTGATTTCTGTAATACATATTCAAAAATATGCGTAACTTTGTCTGTGAAAACAATATACGCGATATGAACGACAACCACAACAGCCGACGGGGAGGACGACGCGAGGGCGCCGGACGACCATCGACAGACAGCAAACTCTTTACCTTCAGGGCACCACGACAGGTGGCGACGCTGATAGACAGCCACCCCAACAAGAGCGAGTTTATCACCCGATGCATCCGACAGGCTGCCAGCGCCACCACAGCGCTCGGGCGGATGGGCACCGTGGTGAGCGCCACCGAACTGGACGACCTCGCGCTGCCCTACTTCGACATAGGGCTGGTGGCGGGCTTCCCCATACCGCTCGACAACGACGAGCGCAGCCAGGACATCAACCTCCTGCGCATGCTCTGCCCCAACCCCGAAGCATCGTATCTCATACGCGTCGAGGGCAACTCGATGATAGACGCCGACATCCACTCGGGCGACATCGTCATCGTAGACAAGAGCCGCCGCAACCCCTCGGAGAGCGAGGTGGCGGTATGCGAGCTCAATGGAGAGTACACCCTCAAGCGCTTTGTACGGCGGGGCGACGAGGGATGGCTCGTTCCCGCCAACCCCGACTTCCCCGAGATACGCGTGACGCCCGCCGACTCCTTCAGCGTATGGGGTACGGTGACGTATATCATCCACCGGCCCAGAGACTGACGATATGTGGGCACTGGTAGATTGCAATAGCTTCTTCTGTTCGGTAGAGAAGGTGTTCCACCCGGGACTCCAGGGACGACCCGTGTGCGTGCTGTCGAGCAACGACGGCTGCATCGTGGCGCTCACGCCCGAAGCCAAGGCCGTGGGACTGCGCCGCGGCGACCCGCTCTTCAAGGTGAGCGACATCGTGGAGCGCCACCAGGTCAGAGTGTTCTCGACCAACATGCAGCTCTACGCCGCCATGAGCAAGCGGGTGACCAACATACTGCGGCAGAGCATCATGCGCGTCGAGAATTACAGCATCGACGAGAGCTTCTGCGACCTCGGAGGATATGAGCGCCACCACAACCTGGCGGAGATGATGCGCGACATAGCCGGGCGCATACGCCTGTGGACCGACATACCCGTGAGCGTGGGCATAGCCCCCTCCAAGACCCTCGCCAAGATGGGCAGCAAGTTTGCCAAGCAGTATCGCGGCTACCACGGCGTGTGCTGCATAGACAGCGACGACAAGCGGCGCCGCGCGCTGCAGCTCTTCGACCTCGCCGACGTGTGGGGGATAGGACGCCGTACGCTGGAGCGGCTCAACTATTACGGCATACACTCGCCGCTGCAACTGGCAGACAAGAGCGAGGCGTGGGTGAAGAGCCATCTCGCCAAACCGGGGGTGCAGACATGGATGGAACTCAACGGCCAGCCCTGTATAGACACCACCGAGGTGAGGCGCAACCAGACGGTGACCACCTCGCGCAGCTTCGGCAGCATGGTCGAGAGCATGGAGCAGCTCAAGTCGGCGGTAGCCACCTTTGCCGCGTCGTGCGCCAACAAGCTGAGAGGTCAGCAGGCCGTGGCGCGACAGGTCACGGTGTTTATCGCCAGCAACGCCTTCCGCGACGACCTGGCGCAGTATGCCAATGCCGCCACCGTGACGCTGCTCACCCATACGGCCGACACCATGGAGATAACCGCCGCCGCTCTCCAGGCGCTGGCGCACATCTACCACCACGGGGTGATGTACAAGAGGGCAGGGGTGACGGTGAGCGACATCATCGCCGCCCACGCCGCCACAGCCGACCTCTTCGACCCCATCACCAACAGGGCAGAGCGGGCACAGCTCATGGCAGCCACCGACAACATCAACCAGCGCTACGGGCTGAAGACCATCAGACTGGCAGCCGAAGGCGACGAGCAGCAGCCCTGGAAGGTGAAATGCGAGCACCGCAGCCCCAACTACCTCACGGATATCAGAGACATACTCGTAGTGGGATGACCCCACGCGCCGTGCAGACCACCATGGCCGGCACGCACCGTAAGTCACGAGCCCTCGTGTCGTACGAAACGAGTCCACGTATCAACCGTCACGTGCCCACGTATCAACCGTCACGAGCCCGCCATGACCATCGCTACGGCAGCCAATGCGGTCGCGACAACCCTAAGGACGGTCGCGCCGTTCCCCGAGGCCATCATAATCATTACCATGATAGTCATTATTATTGCAGAGTTGGATATAAGGATTGCAGCGTTGGCCATAAATAATGCAGAGCAGCCAACAAGTGTTTCAAGGTTTGATACACATTTTCCCACGGTGTTCAAATGTAAATGCAAATCGGTTGATGGGGCCGTATTTGGATGGTGCGCACCTCTGGCAACTCTGACGGAGTTGCGATTACATAGCCCAGGGTTGCGGGCATGGCCCGCTACCCTGGGTAATGCCCCCACTAATATAGCTACTCTGTAAGAGTTGCGCTTAGCCGTAGGCGTTATACTCAGTTGGATAATTCCCCTACATATAGGTAGTGATGGGTTTGCGTCGGGGTAACGCCTTCGGCTAAACGCAACTCCTACAGAGTTGCTATGCCTTATTATAAATATACCCAAGGTAGAGGCGCGTTGCCCCTCTGCCCTGGGCTTGGAAATCGCACATCCTACAGGGTTGCTGTAGGAATGTGGGCGGTATGTGATAACTGGCTCTATGAGAGCTGTGACGGTTGCGGAGTTTTGGGCCGCATCATGCGCCGTGCTGGCGTACGCCCATGCGGGCCTCAACTACGTTGACGATGTAGTCGCCCAGCTTCTCGCACTCCTGGATGATATCCATATACATGGTACCACAAGCGTAGGAGTAGGCGTGTTCGTTGACATCGTTGATGTTCTGGGTCTTGAGCTGTCCGCGATAGTTGTTGATTTCGGTCTCAAGGTTGAACGAGGTGTTGGGGTCGAAGTTCTCCTTGTGGCGCTTGAACATGGTGTTCATCTGGGTAAGTGCCGAGTCGATGAGTCCAAACATCTGATGCGTGTGGTCGTACTGCTTCTCGGTGAAGTCTTCCTTGCTCTTGAACTTGCGGTTGAGGGTGCGCGCAATGTTGTAACAGCTGTCGCCGATAGACTCTATTTCGCTTATCTCGCGCAGCATGGCGCGTATCTTGGCCTTGGTCTCGTCGCTGAGGTGCGAGTCGCTGACGTTGTCGAGGTAGTTGCCTATCTCAATCTCCATGTGGTCTGATATGCCTTCATACTTCTCGATGCGCGAGAAGAGCTTGATGAACTTATCGCTATCCTTCTCGTAGAGCAACTCATTGACCATGCCAAACATGCGCTGTATACGCTCCGAGTAGCTCTGTATTTCTTTCTGCGCCTCAAGCACTGAGAGCTCGGGGGTCTTCATGATACCGCTCTGGATGAACCGCAGGCGGAAGTCTTCGTCCTCGGCATTGGGTTTCGGCTTGATGAGTCGGCACACGAGTCGCTCTATCTGCGGGATGAACCACACGAGGATAGAGGTGTTGGCGAGGTTGAAGGTGGTGTGGAAGGCAGCGAGCACGAAACTGAGCTTGGCGGCGTTGGCGAGGAAGCCGGGGTCGCCCTGATGGAGCGACTCGTCGTAGCCCACAAATCCGCAGACCATGTCGACAAACGGGCGGAACACGAGCAGTATCCAGCACACGCCGAAGAGGTTGAACACCATGTGTGCCAAGGCTGCACGGCGGGCTTGGGCGTTGGCGGTGAGCGCAGCCACATTGGAGGTGACAGTGGTACCGATATTCTCACCCATCACCAAGGCTATACCCTGATAGATGGGCAGCACGCCGGTAGAGCAGAGTATCATGGTGATGGCCATGATGGCTGCCGAGCTCTGCACACACATGGTGAGCAGACTGCCGATGATGAGGAAGGTCACGGTGGTGAGCAGGCTGTTGGGGTCGAAGCTCTGGAAGAAGTCGAGTACAGCCTGGTTGTGGGAGAGGTCCATGTCGATACCCGTCTGGCGCAGGGTGCCCAGTCCGAGGAACATGAAGGAGATACCGAAAATGAAATCGCCGACCATCTTCCGCTTCTTGGAATAAATCAAGATGATAGCGATGAAGAAAGCCGGCCATACGAAGTCGGTAATGTTGAAAGAGAAACCCGCGCTCATAATCCATGCCGTAAGCGTGGTGCCGATATTGGCTCCCATGATGACGGAGATGGCTTGGGCCAAAGTGAGCAAACCGGCATTGACAAACGATACCGTCATTACGGTAGTGGCGGTAGACGACTGTACCGCGGCTGTAATAAACGTACCGGTAAGGATGCCCATTAAACGGTTGGTTGTCATGGCGCCAAGGATATGGCGCAGCTGTGGTCCTGCCATCTTCTGCAGGCTGTCGCTCATCGTTTTCATACCAAACATAAGCAAGGCTAATGAACCGATAAGCTTAAAAAAAATCCAAATCGACATATTTTTGATAAAAAGTTTGTAAGAAGTCGATAATAATTACTAATTTAGCCCTGTCAATCAAAAGAATCTATCCAATGATGAAACAGATGCTACTTATACGTTGCAAAAATAATAAAAAAGTTTTAAAAGTCAACGTTGGAAGTACACTTTCTGAAGTTTTTTTTGCTTCGGAGCTTAAAATGGACCATGGTCCGGTGTGCGCAAGGGTAAACAATAAGGTGCAAGGCATGCACTACCGGCTCTACAACGACAAGGATGTGGAGTTTCTGGATATGCGGTCGGGCTCGGGGTCACGCACGTACACGCGTACCTTATTTTTTATATGTTGCAAGGCCATCAACGACCTCTACGGCAATGTGGAGGTGCGTATAGACATACCGGTGTCTAAGGGTTACTATGTACACGTCAAGCTGGGAAGAGACATTACCGCCGACGATGTGGCACGTATACGCTGCCGCATGCAGGAGATAATAGACGCCGACACGCCCATACGCCGCCGCATGGTGACTGCCGAGGAAGCCATACGCCTCTTCAGCGAGAAGGGCGACATGTCGAAGGTGAAGCTGCTCAAAGGCCAGGGCAAGCTCTATACGGTGTACTACCAGATAGACGACTTCATCGACTACTTCTACGGTGCCCTGCTGACCAGCACCAGTGAGGTCTATCTCTTTGACCTCGTGGCCTACAGCGATGGTATGCTGCTGCGCGTCCCCTCGCGCGAAGATCCCGGCCAGTTGTGCCCAATGCCCCGCCAGCAGAAGATGTTTGATGTGTTCAAGGAGCACCACGAGTGGCAGAACATCATCGGTCTGCGCACCGTGGGCGACCTCAACGACGCCGTGGACAAGGGGTTTGCCACAGACATCATCAATGTGAACGAGGCTCTGCAGGAGAAGAAGATAGCCCGCATCGCCGACCAGATAGCCGCGCGCCACGATGTGAAGCTGGTGCTGCTGGCCGGTCCGTCGTCGTCGGGAAAGACCACAACCTGCAAGCGACTGAGCATACAGCTGCTCACCTGCGGACTCAAGCCACTCCAGATATCGCTCGACGACTACTTCATAGACCGCGACAAGACTCCGCTCGACGCCAATGGCGAGTATGATTATGAGAGCATACACGCCCTCAACATAGCCCTCATCAACGAGCAGTTTAATGCCCTCTTCAAGGGCGAGGAGATAGAGTTGCCCAGATACAACTTCCAGGCGGGCAAGAGCGAGAAGAGCGGCAAGCGGCTGAAGCTGGGCCCCAACGACATAGTGGTGGTCGAAGGCATACACGCCCTCAACCCCGAGCTCACCGCCCAGATTCCCGAGCAGCAGAAGTTCCGCGTGTATGTGTCGGCGCTCACCACCATCCTGCTCGACGAGCACAACTATATCCCTACGACCGACAACCGGTTGCTGCGCCGCATCATACGCGACTACAAGTATCGTGGCGTAAGCGCCCAGGAGAGCATACACCGCTGGCCCAGCGTGCGCGCCGGCGAGGAACGGTGGATATTCCCCTACCAGGAGAATGCCGACGCCATGTTCAACAGTGCCATGCTCTACGAACTGGCCGTCATCAAGCAGCAGGCTGAACCGCTGCTCGAGCAGGTGCCCGAAAACTGCGAGGAATATGCCGAGGCACACCGCCTGCTCAAGTTCCTGCGCTATTTCCATGCTATCTCTTACCGTCAACTGGCTCCCACCAGTCTGCTGCGCGAGTTTCTTGGCGGTAGTTCATTCAAATACTAAAACTAAAACAGTTATTCATTTTACCTTGACATCCTGTTATGGAAGAAGACATCGTGATCAAAGAGTTGGACCAGGTTGTAGTAAGATTCTCTGGCGACTCCGGTGACGGCATGCAATTGGCCGGCAACATCTTTTCTACCATTTCTGCCACCGTGGGCAACGACATCAGTACCTTCCCCGATTATCCTGCCGACATCCGTGCCCCGCAAGGCTCGCTTACGGGTGTTTCCGGATTCCAGGTGCACATCGGCGACGGCACGGTATATACTCCCGGTGACCGTTGTGACGTGCTGGTGGCGATGAATGCCGCTGCGCTGAAGACCCAGTACAAGTATACGAGGCCCCAGGCCACCATCATCATCGACACCGACAGTTTCGGTCCCAACGACCTGCGCAAGGCCGATTTCCTCACCGACGACTATCTGGGCGAACTGGGCATAGACCCCGACTGCGTGGTGGCTTGCCCCATCACCACGATGGTGAAACACTGTCTGGAAGACTCGGGTATGGACAACAAGAGCATTCTCAAGTGTCGCAACATGTTTGCCCTGGGAATGGTGTGCTGGTTGTTTGACCGCAACCTTGAACTCGCCGAAGAGTTCTTGCACCATAAGTTTGGCAAGAAGCCCCAGGTGGCTGAGGCCAACATACGCGTGGTGCATGCCGGCTACGACTATGCCCACAACACCCATGCCGGCGTGCCCGCCACCTATCGCATAGAGACCCACTCCAAGGTGCCCGGACGCTATATGGACATCACCGGCAACAAGGCTACCGCCTACGGACTGATAGCCGCCGCCGAAAAGGCAGGACTGAAGTTGTATCTGGGTTCATACCCCATCACTCCCGCCACCGACATACTGCACGAACTGTCCAAGCACAAGTCGTGTGGCGTCATCACGGTGCAGTGTGAAGACGAGATATCGGCTTGCGCCAGCGCCATAGGTGCCTCGTTTGCCGGAGCACTGGCAGCCACCTCTACCTCGGGTCCCGGCATCTGTCTGAAGAGCGAGGCCATCAACCTGGCTGTCATCGACGAGCTGCCGCTGGTCATCATCGACGTTCAGCGTGGCGGTCCCTCGACCGGTCTGCCCACCAAGAGCGAGCAGACCGACCTGCTGCAGGTGCTCTACGGCCGCAACGGCGAGAGTCCCATGCCCGTAATCGCTGCCACCAGCCCCACCGACTGCTTCTCGGCAGCCTACATGGCAGCCAAGATAGCCCTGGAGCATCTCACCCCCGTGGTGCTGCTCACCGACGCCTTCATCGCCAACGGTTCGGCGGCATGGCGTCTGCCCAAGATGGACGACCTGCCCGAGATACATCCCCACTATGCCACCAGCGACCAGCGCTACAGGTATACCCCCTATCAGCGCGACCCCGAAACCTGTGTGCGCTACTGGGCTATACCCGGACAGGAAGGCTATACACACATTCTGGGCGGACTGGAGAAGGACGGCAAGACCGGCAGCATATCGACCGAGCCCGAGAACCACGATCTGATGGACCATCTGCGCTCGCGCAAGGTGGCTCGCATCGAAGTGCCCGACCTCGAGGTGCAGGGCGACAAGGACGACGCTGAACTGCTCATCGTGGGATTCGGTTCGACCTACGGCCATCTGCTCTCCACGCTCAAGGAACTGCGTGGCAAGGGTTACAAGGTGGCACTGGCACAGTTCAAGTATGTCAACCCGCTGCCTCACAATACCGTCGAGGTGCTCAACCGCTATCCCAAGGTAGTGGTGGCCGAACAGAATCTGGGTCAGCTGGCTGCGCTGCTGCGTATACGCATCAACAACTTCTCGCCCTACCAATATAATAAGGTGAAAGGCCAGCCCTTTGTGGTCAGCGAGCTCACCGAAGAGTTTGAGAAGATACTGCTTGCGCCCAACCGCACCAAGACCGGCCTCACCTATGAGGACAACATCATCGCTTAACCCTTAACAGAATTCATTATGAACGAATATACAGCCAACGATTACAAGAAAGGGCAGCCACGATGGTGCCCTGGATGTGGCGACCATTTCTTCCTGTCCAGTCTGCACAAAGCCATGGCCGAACTGGGCGTTCCTCCCTATCAGACGGCAGTAATCAGCGGCATAGGCTGCTCCAGCCGTCTGCCCTATTACGTCAACACCTATGCCATGCAGACCATCCACGGACGTGCGGCAGCCATTGCTACCGGTACCAAGATAGTGAACCCCGACCTCGCCGTATGGCAGATTAGCGGCGACGGCGACGGACTGGCCATCGGAGGCAACCACTTCATCCACGCCATGCGCCGCAATATCGACCTCAACATGATACTGCTCAACAACCGTATCTACGGACTCACCAAGGGTCAGTACAGTCCTACATCGCCACGCGGTTTCGTCTCCAAGTCTTCGCCCTATGGTACGGTGGAAGACCCCTTCCGCCCCGCCGAACTCTGCTTTGGTGCCCGCGGACGCTTCTTCGCCCGAGCTGTGGCCAACGACGGTGCCGGCACTGTGGAAATCCTCAAGCGTGCCTACCAGCACAAGGGAGCCTCGGTGTGCGAGATTCTGCAGAACTGCATGATATTCAACAATGGTTGCTATGCTCCCATCTATACCCGCGAAGGTCGTAGCCGCAACGCCATCTACGTGGAAGACGGCAAGCCGCTGGTTTTCGGCGAAAACCATGAATATGGACTCGTGCAGGAAGACTTCGGACTCAAGGTGGTCGAGATTGGACGCGACGGTTATACCCTCGACGACATCCTCGTACACGACAGCCACTGCGAGGACAACACCCTGCAGCTCAAGCTCGCCATGATGGACAATGAGCACGGTTTCCCCGTGGCTCTCGGCGTGATACGCGATGTCGAGGCTCCTACCTACGACAGCTGCGTCAACCAGCAGGTGGAAGAAGTCAAGGCCCAGAAGCCTTATCACAACTTTGAGGAACTGCTTGAGACCAACGACATCTGGGAGGTGAAGTAGCAACGTCATCCCCGCACCATCCGCCCTTACCGCCGCCGGTGCCGAGATACTCTCCTTCGGCCCCGAGATGGTGAAATATAAGGCATCTTGGTGAAAAACAAGCGAAAACATTTGCAGAGTTGGGAAAATATGCGTAACTTTGCATCGTTCAGTGGAATGAGGGACTCCAACCGGAGTTCCTCATTTTTTAATAATAACCGTATGATAGATAAAAACGTTGTAAAAAGCGTAGTAGAGGAATGGCTTAAGGATAAGGAGTATTTCCTCGTGGATGTAGAGATTAGTACAGACAACCGTATCGTAGTTGAAATCGACCATGCCGATGGCGTGTGGATTGAAGACTGCGTAGAGCTGAGCAGGTTTATCGAAGACCATCTGAGCCGTGATGAAGAAGATTACGAGCTTGAGGTGGGTTCAGCCGGCCTGGGCCAGCCTTTCAAGGTTCCCCAGCAATACATCAACTTCATTGGCGAAGAGGTCGAGGTGCTCGATGCCGACGGTATCAAGGTGCGTGGCACGTTGAAGAGCGTTGACGGCAACGACTTTGTGGTCAGCGTGAGCGAGAAGGTAAAGGTAGAGGGCAAGAAGCGCCCCCAGCTCATGGATGTCGACCATCACTATCAGATGGATAAGGTGAAATATACTAAATACTTAATAAGTTTCAAATAAGCTATGGCAGCAAAGAAAACAAACGAGGTGACAATCAGTATGATTGATACCTTCAAGGAGTTTAAGGATACTAAGAACATAGACCGCACCACACTGGTGAGCGTGCTTGAAGAGAGCTTCCGCAACGTGTTGGCCAAGATTTACGGCAGCGACGAGAACTTCGACGTGATTGTCAACCCCGACAAGGGCGACTTCGAAATCTATCGCAACCGCGTGGTCGTTAACGACGGTGAGGTGCAGGATGAGAATAAGGAAATCAGCCTGACCGACGCCCGTAAGATTGAGCCCGACTACGAGGTGGGCGAGGACGTTTCGGAGAGCGTGAACTTTGCCAAGTTTGGCCGCCGCGCCATCCTTACCCTCCGACAGACCCTGGCGTCCAAGATACTGGAACTGGAGCACGACTCGCTCTATAATAAATATAAGGACCGCGAGGGCCAGGTTATCTCTGCCGAAGTATACCAGATATGGAAGCGTGAGGTACTTCTTGTCGATGACGAGAACAACGAGCTCATCCTGCCCAAGGCAGAGCAGATACCCTCCGATGTGTACCGCAAGGGCGAGACCATTCGTGCCGTGATAGAGCGCGTGACCAATGACAACAATAACCCCAAGATCATCCTGAGCCGTACCAGCCCCAAGTTCCTGGAGCGATTGCTCGAGGCCGAGGTGCCCGAGATAGCCGATGGTCTGATAGTCATCAAGAAGATTGCCCGCATGCCCGGCGAGCGCGCCAAGGTTGCCGTTGAGAGCTTCGACGACCGCATCGACCCCGTAGGAGCCTGCGTGGGAGTCAAGGGAAGCCGCGTGCATGGCATCGTGCATGAGTTGGGCAACGAGAACATCGACGTCATCAACTGGACCGCCAATACCAAGCTCTATATCCAGCGTGCGCTGAGTCCTGCACGTATCAACAGCATCAGCGTGAACGAGGAAGAGCACAAGGCCGAGGTCTATCTCCAGCCCGAGGAGGTCAGCCTGGCTATCGGTCGTGGCGGTATGAACATCAAGCTGGCTTCGCTGCTCACCGAGTACACTATCGACGTATTCCGTGACGTTACAGGCAACGAGGTCGAGGAAGACATCTATCTGGACGAGTTCTCCGACGAGATCGACCAGTGGGTTATCGACGCTGTCAAGGCGCTCGGACTCGACACAGCCAAGCAGGTAATCTCGGCTCCACGCGAGATGCTTATCGAGAAGGCCGACCTCGAAGAAGAGACCGTCGACCACATGCTCGATGTGCTGCGTGCTGAATTTGAACAATAATAGAAAACAATTAAGAGAAAGGAAGAGGTAATTAATGAGTATCAGATTAAATAAAGCATTAAGAGAACTGAACATCGGACTCCAGACGGCAGTGGAGTTCTTGGAGAAGAGAAAAGAACTGGGCGAAGTGAAGTCAGAGCCCAGCTTCAAGCTGAACGACGAGCAGTACAATGCTCTTCTCGAAGCGTTCAAGCAAGATGCTGATGTAAGAAACAAGGCAGAGCTGATGTCCCACAAGAAGCAACAGGACAAGAAGCAGGCTGCCGAAGAGAAGAAGCAGGCTGCCGAGGACAAGAAGCAGACCGCCGAAGCACAGCCGAAGACCAAGTCGCAGACCTTTAATGTGATTGGCAAGATAGACCTTGACAGCCTCAATAAGAAGCCAAAGTCACCCGCGCCAGCTGCTACTCCTGCCTCCGACAATACCGAGAGTAAGACCGCTGCCGTAAGTCAGAAACCGGAAGAGAAGAAAGCCGAACCCAAGGTGGAAGCACCCAAGGAGGAAAAGCCCGTAGCCAAGGAGGCCCCCAAGGCCGAGAAGCCTGTGGCTGCACCCGTGGCAGAGAAGAAGGAAGAGAAGCCCGCCGCAGCCCCCGTGGCCGAGAAGGCTCCCGAGGCCCCTGCCCAGGAGAAGGCTCCCGCCGAGAAGGCTCCTGCCACAGCCGGAGTCTTCAAGCTCCCCACCGAAGCCAAGAACCCCAATGCCCCCAAGGTCAATGTGCTGGGCAAGATAGACCTTGACGCCATCAACCAGAGCACCCGACCCAAGAAGAAGACCAAGGAGGAAAAGCGAAAGGAGCGTGAGGAAAAGGCACAGGCCAAGAACGGCGAGAAGAAGAAGCGCCAGCGCATAGGAAAGGAGCGCGTGGACATCAACGCCGAGGCTGAGAGCAACAACGGCCGCAACAAGAAGAAGAACGGTAACGGCAACAACAATAACCCTAATGCCAACAACGCCAATAATGCCAACAACGGTGGCAACGGCAAGAATGGCAAGAACCGCAAGCGCAACCAGAAGCCTCTCGAGGTAGACGACGAAGCTGTAGCACGCCAGGTGAAAGAGACGCTTGCCCGCCTTACCAACAAGAACCAGAACAAGAAGGGCGCCAAGTACCGCAAGGAGAAGCGAGAGGCCGTCCAGGAGAAGCTCTCCCAGGAGGCAAAGGCCGAGCGCAAGGAGAGCAAGACGCTCAAGCTCACCGAGTTTGTTACCGTGAGCGAGCTCGCCACGATGATGGACGTGAGCGTCACCCAGGTCATCTCTACCCTCATGGGCGTAGGCATCATGGTGTCTATCAACCAGCGCCTCGACGCCGAGACCATCAACCTGGTGGCCGAAGAGTTCGGCTTCAAGACCGAGTATGTGAGTGCTGAGGTTCAGGAAGCCGTGAGCGTAGAGGAAGACGACGAAGCCGACCTCGTGTCGCGTGCGCCAATCGTTACCGTGATGGGCCACGTAGACCACGGTAAGACCTCGCTGCTCGACCATATCCGCAACACCAACGTGATAGCCGGCGAGGCCGGAGGTATCACCCAGCACATCGGCGCCTATAGCGTGACGATGAAGAACGGCCGCAAGGTGACCTTCCTCGATACCCCTGGCCACGAGGCGTTTACCGCCATGCGTGCCCGTGGTGCCCAGGTTACCGATATCGCCATCATCATCATCGCTGCCGACGACTCTGTGATGCCCACCACCAAGGAGGCCATCGCCCATGCCCAGGCTGCCGGCGTGCCCATGGTGTTTGCCATCAACAAGATAGACAAGCCCGGAGCCAACCCCGACAAGATACGCGAGGACCTCGCCAACATGAACCTGCTGGTCGAAGAGTGGGGTGGCAAGTATCAGTGCCAGGAGATCAGTGCCAAGAAGGGCATCGGTGTCGACGAACTGATGGAGAAGGTGCTGCTCGAGGCCGACATGCTCGACCTCAAGGCCAACCCCAACCGCAAGGCTGTGGGCACCATCATCGAGTCGTCGCTCGACAAGGGCCGCGGCTATGTCAGCACCGTGCTGATTGGCAACGGTACCCTCAAGGTGGGCGACTACGTGATAGCCGGTACCAGCTGGGGGCGCATCAAGGCCATGTTCAATGAGCGCAACCAGCGCATCGACAGTGCCAAGCCCGCCGAGCCCGCCATCATCCTGGGTCTCAACGGCGCTCCTACTGCCGGTGATGCCTTCCACGTGCTCGATACCGAGCAGGAGGTGCGCGAGATAGCCAACAAGCGCGAGCAGCTGCAGCGCGAGCAGGGTCTGCGCACCCAGAAGCGACTCTCCCTCGATGACATCTCCCACCGCATCGCCCTCGGCTCGTTCAAGGAGCTCAACATCATCGTCAAGGGTGATACCGACGGTAGTATCGAGGCTCTCAGCGACTCGTTCATCAAGCTCTCTACAGAGAAGATCAATGTCAACGTCATCCACAAGGCTGTGGGTCAGATTTCGGAGAGCGATGTTACCCTCGCCGACGCGTCCGACGCCATCATCGTGGGCTTCCAGGTACGTCCTTCGGCTGCCGCGCGCAAGCTCGCCGACCAGGAAGGCGTAGAAATCAATACCTACTCCGTCATCTACGACGCCATCGACGACGTAACCTCTGCCATGGAGGGTATGCTCGACAAGGTGAAGAAGGAAATCATCACCGGACAGGTAGAGGTGCGCCAGGTCTACAAGATTTCCAAGGTGGGTGCCGTGGCCGGATGTCTCGTTACCGAAGGCAAGGTACACAGCAAGGACAAGGCGCGCGTCATCCGCGACGGTATCGTGGTCAAGACCGCTCCTATCGACTCGCTCAAGCGCTATAAGGACGATGTGAAGGAGGTACCCACAGGTATGGAGTGTGGTATCAGTCTGGTCAACTACAACGACATCCTCGAGGGCGACATCCTCGAGACCTTCACCGAGATAGAGGTAGAGCAGAAGCTCTAAGTCCGGCAGGATAGCCATACTATTGACTTAATAAGGCTATAAGCGGAAATATAGGTAGTGGCATCCTGTTCGTAGAAGAGGGTGTCACTATCATGGTTAATACGACAGAGTGTATCGGGGAGATGTGTATCCAGCCCGTTCGCTCATATGTCATGACACATTAAATCAATGGCAGACAAAGAGAAAAATGAGTTTGTAAGACAGGTGGCCGACCAGAAGTACGAGTTCGGGTTTACCACCAATGTGCATACAGATATTATCGATAAGGGACTCAACGAGGATGTGGTGCGCCTTATCTCGCAGAAGAAGGGAGAGCCCGAGTGGCTGCTCGACTTCCGCCTGAAGGCATTCCGCTACTGGCTCACCCAGCCCCAGCCCACGTGGGGCCACGTGCATTTGCCGGAGATAGACTACCAGGCCATCTCCTACTATGCCGACCCGCTCGCCAAGAAGCCCAAGGACAACAAGATAGACCCCGAGCTCGAGAAGACCTTCGACAAGCTCGGCATACCCCTCGAAGAGCGGCTCGCGCTCAGCGGCACCGCCGTCGACGCCATCATGGACTCCGTGTCGGTGAAGACCACCTTCAAGGAGCAGCTCCGCGAGAAGGGAGTCATCTTCTGCAGCATCGGCGAAGCCGTCAAGGAGCATCCCCAGCTGGTGCGCGAGTACCTGGGCTCGGTCGTTCCCTACCGCGACAATTTCTTTGCAGCACTCAACAGTGCCGTCTTCAGCGACGGCTCGTTCGTCTATATCCCCAAGGGCGTGCGCTGTCCGATGGAGCTGAGCAGCTACTTCCGCATCAACGCCCGCAACACGGGCCAGTTTGAGCGCACGCTCATCGTGGCCGAAGACGACAGCTACGTGTCCTACCTCGAGGGCTGCACCGCACCCATGCGCGACGAGAACCAGCTCCATGCTGCCATCGTCGAGATTATCGTCAAGGACAACGCCGAGGTCAAGTATTCTACCGTGCAGAACTGGTATCCCGGCGACGAGCACGGCAAGGGCGGCGTGCTCAACCTTGTGACCAAGCGAGGCGACCTGCGGGGCAACAACTCTAAGCTCAGCTGGACCCAAGTCGAGACTGGCTCGGCCATCACATGGAAATATCCTTCCTGCGTCCTCCGTGGCGACGGTTCGCAGGCCGAGTTCTATTCGGTTGCCGTCACCAACCACTATCAGGAGGCCGACACCGGCACCAAGATGATACACATGGGAAAGAACACCAAGAGCACCATCATCTCCAAGGGTATCTCTGCCGGACACAGCCAGAACTCTTACCGCGGACTGGTGCGCGCCACCAGCAATGCAGACAACGCCCGCAACTACAGTTCCTGCGACTCGTTGCTGCTGGGTTCCGACTGCGGAGCCCACACCTTCCCCTATATGGATATCCACAATGACACAGCCATCGTGGAGCACGAGGCTACCACCTCCAAGATTTCGGAAGACCAGTTGTTCTACTGCAATCAGCGAGGCATACCCACCGAGCAGGCCGTAGGTCTCATCGTCAACGGCTATGCCAAAGAGGTGCTCAACAAGCTGCCCATGGAGTTTGCCGTTGAGGCTCAGAAACTACTCAGTGTATCACTCGAAGGAACCGTAGGTTAGACCGTTATGCGACAGATTGTTACCCTATTGATGCTGGTCATGGCTGCCTCGGTGCAGGCCCAGGACGACGACAGCCCCCGTTGGTCTGTCGACGCCCACATTGGTGGCAACGCCCTTGTCAGTGGCTCCGCCTCGGGCGGCGATGTGCCCCTCTATCGTTCGGGCTCCACTTCCCAGTCGGGTCTGGTCACCCGGCTTCA
Source organism: Prevotella sp. P4-51 (assembly GCF_002251455.1). Lineage (NCBI taxonomy): Bacteria > Pseudomonadati > Bacteroidota > Bacteroidia > Bacteroidales > Prevotellaceae > Prevotella > Prevotella sp. P4-51. The sequence continues at coordinate 4,647 of NZ_NPJM01000018.1, read as the reverse complement.
TGTCGAGTACCTTCTGCCCATCTATTTTCCCCTCAGCGTCAAGGCCGGATATGAGCACGAAGAGATTACGATGCTCAAGGGCGACGCCTCCTACGACCTCAGCCAGCTCTCCCTTGGTGCCCGCTGGCGCCCGGCTTCGCCCCTGTGGCACGTGCAGCCCTATGCCGGCTTCGATGTGCTCTGGGCACCGTCGGCAGAGCGCGGCGGCATGGATATGGAGACCCGGATCGGCTCTCTCAACTATTCCTACCGCGCCCGAGGCGTGGTGCGCATGCCCCGATTCAGCATGGGCCCCGTCGTAGGCGCCGACATCTATCTTTTTTCCCACATAGCTCTCCAGGCAGAGTACAGCTACCGCCTGGGACTTGGCTCCCATTATCATGTCGATTACTCCGACAGCCGTTCCCACACCGTTTCAGCCTACTGTCATGGACAGCCCCATCGTCACGTGTTGACCGTGGGACTCAAGCTCGACTTCCCCTTCCGTTTCGACAGCGACGATGTGCGCGGACTGTTGCAGGGGCTGTTAGATTTGTATTAATTCACCATAAACCATTACATATATGTTAGAGGTAAGAAATCTGCATGCTACCATAGCAGGCAAAGAGATATTAAGAGGCATCAATCTCACCATCGGCGACGGTGAGATCCATGCCATCATGGGCCCCAACGGTTCGGGCAAGTCCACGCTCAGCGCCGTCCTTACCGGCAACCCGCTCTACACCGTTACCGAGGGCGAAGCCATCTTCAACGGCAAGAACTTCCTGGACATGAAGCCCGAAGACCGCGCCCGCGAGGGACTCTTCCTCTCCTTCCAGTATCCCGTCGAGATACCCGGCGTGTCGATGACCAACTTCATGAAGGCCGCCGTCAATGCCAAGCGCGAGTACCAGGGTCTGGAGCCACTCAACGCCAGCGAGTTTATCAAGCTCATGCGCGAGAAGCGACAGATAGTAGAGCTCGACAGCAAGCTCTCCCACCGCAGCGTCAACGAGGGCTTCTCCGGCGGCGAGAAGAAGCGCAACGAGATCTTCCAGATGGCCATGCTCGAGCCACGGCTGAGCATCCTCGACGAGACCGACTCCGGTCTGGATGTCGACGCCATGCGTATCGTGGCCGACGGTGTCAACAAGATGCACACCCCCGAGACCTCAGCCATCGTCATCACCCACTACGAGCGTCTGCTCGATATGATCAAGCCCAGCGTGGTCCATGTGCTCTACCGCGGACGCATCGTCAAGACCGCCGGACCCGAACTCGCCAAGGAGATAGAGCAGCGCGGCTACGACTGGATCAAGGCTGAGGCCGGCGAGTAAGCCTCTCCCATCACCTTATTATATATATAGATATGAACAGCGAACAACAGTATATCGATCTCTATACCCAGAGCTCGGGTATCATCAACGCCCACTCGGCGCCGGTGATGAACGCATTGCGCGAGCAGGCCTTCGCCGACTTCAGGCGTATGGGCTTCCCCACGCGCAAGGTAGAGCGATATAAGTATACCGACGTGGCCAAGCTCTTCGAGCCCGACTACGGGCTCAACCTCAACCGCCTCGACATCCCCGTCAACCCCTACGACGCCTTCCGCTGCGATGTGCCCAATCTCAGCACCTCGCTCTACTTCGTGGTCAACGACAGCTTCTACACCCGCCAGCTGCCCCAGGCCCATCTGCCCGAGGGAGTCATCGTCGACAGCCTCTGCCGGGTGGCAGCCACGCAGCCCCAGCTCGTAGAGCCCTACTACGGACGCCTCGCCCAGACCGGAGCCGACGCCCTCGTGGCGCTCAACACCATGCTCGCCCAGGACGGACTCTTCATCTACGTGCCACGCCATGTGCGCATGGACCGCACCGTGCAGATTATCAACATCCTGCGTTCCGATGTCGACCTCATGGTCAACCGCCGCGTGCTCATCGTCGTAGAGCAGGGCGCCGAGGCACGGTTCCTCTTCTGCGACCACGCAGCCGACGACCGCCGCTTCCTCGCCACTCAGGTCATCGAGGCCTACGTGGGCGACAACGCCAGCCTCGACCTCTACTGCATGGAAGAGACCCACATACGCAATACCCGCACCAGCAACGTCTTCATCGAGCAGCAGGCCAACAGCCGCGTCAACCACAATGTCATCACCCTGCACAACGGCACCACCGTCAACCGCCTCGACCTCACCTTCAGAGGCGAGGGAGCCGAGTGCTGCTGCAACGGATGCGTTATCGCCGACAAGACACAGCGCGTAGACAACAATACGCTCATAGACCACCAGGTGCCCCACTGCACCAGCAACGAGCTCTACAAGTACGTGCTCGACGACAACGCCGTGGGAGCCTTCGCCGGACGCGTGCTCGTGCGCCACGGAGCCCAGAAGACCTCCTCGCAGGAAACCAACCAGAACCTCTGCGCCTCGCGTACCGCCCGCATGTACACCCAGCCCATGCTCGAAATCTATGCCGACGATGTCAAGTGCGCCCATGGCAGCACCGTCGGCCAGCTCAACGATGCAGCCCTCTTCTATATGCGCCAGCGCGGCATCAGCCTCGACGAGGCACGGCTGTTGCTCGAGTTTGCCTTTATCAATGAGGTTATCGACACCATCCGCCTCGAACCCCTCAAGGACCGGCTGCACTACCTCGTAGAGAAGCGCTTCCGCGGCGAACTCAACAAGTGTGAGGGATGTAAACTTTGTCATTAAGCCTATGTATGATATCCATCAGGTGCGCGCCGATTTCCCCATCCTCTCGCGCACCATCTACGACAAACCCCTGATTTATCTCGACAACGGCGCCACCACCCAGAAGCCGCTGTGCGTGCTCGACGCCATGCGCGACGAGTATCTCAATGTCAATTCCAACGTACATCGAGGCGTACACTGGCTCTCCCAGCAGGCCACCGAGCTCCACGAGGCAGCCCGCGAGACCGTGCGACGCTTCATCAACGCCCGCTCCACCTCAGAGATAGTCTTCACCCGAGGCACCACTGAGGGCCTCAATCTCGTGGCTTCATCCTTCGCCGAGGCCTGCATGACCGAGGGCGACGAGGTCATCGTCTCTGTCATGGAGCACCACTCCAACATCGTGCCCTGGCAGCTCCAGGCACGCAAGCGCGGCATCGTGGTCAAGGTCATACCCATCAACGAGCGCGGCGAACTGCTCCTCGATAAGTATGAGCGCCTCTTTACCCCGCGCACCCGCATCGTCAGCATCTGCCATGTCAGCAATGTGCTGGGCACCGTCAATCCCGTAGAGCAGATGGTAAGCATCGCCCATGCCCACAACGTGCCCGTGATGGTCGACGGCGCCCAGAGCGCACCCCACATCCCCGTCGATGTGCAGCAGATAGACTGCGACTTCTTCGCCTTCAGCGGCCACAAGATGTACGGCCCCACCGGCGTCGGCGTGCTCTATGGCAAGGAAGAGTGGCTCGACCGCCTGCCTCCCTATCAGGGCGGTGGCGAGATGATAGAGCACGTCAGCTTCGAGCATACCACCTTCGAGCGCCCGCCCCTCAAGTTTGAGGCAGGCACCCCCGACTATATCGCCACCCACGGTCTGGCCACAGCCATCGACTACATCGAGCGGCTGGGCATGGACAACATCAGCGCCCACGAGCACCGACTCACCAGCTACGCTATGGACCGCCTCGGCGCCATACCCGGCATGCGCATCTTCGGAACCTCCGACCGCAAGGACGCCGTCATCAGCTTCCTCGTCGGCGACATCCACCCCATGGACATGGGCACCCTGCTCGACCGCCTGGGCATCGCCGTGCGCACCGGCCACCACTGCGCCCAGCCCCTCATCGACCACCTGGGCATCCTCGGCACCGTGCGCGCCTCCTTCGGCCTCTACAACACCTGTGAAGAGATAGACCGTCTGGCAGAGAGCATCGAGCGCGTCGCGCGCATGTTCTAATCCCCGCCCTCTCATGGCAGAGCCCCGGCCCCAGCAGCACCCTATGCGTCCTGCTGGGTCCGTGGCTCTGCCGTTTCTTGCCCATCGCCGTCCCGCGAGTCCCAGCCGCCGTCCCCATTAGTCCTCTCAGCAGCCGCGAGTCCCCTCTGTTCTCCCATTAGTCCCCTCCGCCGCAGTGCGAGTCCCCTCCGTTCTCCCACGACTCCCCTCCGCCGCCGCGCAGACCACCATTGCCCATGCGCAGACCACCATTGCCCATGCGCAGACCACCATTGTCCATGCGCCGGCCACCATTGCCGCCGCGTATCGTAAGTCACGTGCCCACGTATCGTACTCTCGTGCCGACCGACGCGCGCTCCCGTTTCAACCGTTACGAGCCCGCCATGACCATCGCCACAGCAGCCAAAGTGGTCACGCCAACCCCCAAGACGGTCACGCCAACCCCCAAGACGGTCACGCCAACCCCCAATACGGTCATGCCGTTTCCCGAACGCGTCATAATCATTACCATGGCAGTCATCAATATTGCAGAGTTGGATATACATGTAGCAGAGTTGCCCATAGACAATGCAGAGTTGGCCACAAGTAATGCAAAGCACAAACTGTCTTTTAACGTGAGTTCGACGTAAGAAAAGTGTTAAAAAAGTTGTGGGAATGGAATATTTTTAGTAACTTTATAGGTGATAATCAAAGAGTTACGAACAAATACCCATTCCCATGACGACTGCAAATTTAA